>JAJFLO010000386.1 GCA_021772675.1 Verrucomicrobiota bacterium
GGTTAACTTAATCAGCCCGGTTTCCGGTAAACCTCCCAAAGAGCCGCCCGAAAAGCCTACTGCTAAACAAGAACGTCTTGCAGCTCGTCGCGAAGAGGAGCAAACTGAAGAATGGCGTGCCACCTATGCCCTTCGTGCAGGTCTAGAAGGAACGAATAGCAGCATAAAACGCAAGACAGGTCTTGGACGATTGCGAGTCAGGGGCCAAAAAAGCGTGTTCTATGCAATCTTCCTCAAGACAGCCGGGTGGAATATTCTTCGTGCGCCCAAATCGAAAAAGATGAAAGAAAAAATTGCCGAAATCGTTGAAAAACAAGTACACATGGAAACGCCTCTGCAAATTTGCCCGCTTTGCGCTGCTTAACGAGTTTTCAACGCCCCTTAGTGATGCGATTTCGCGCAACCGTCCCTTTGGGAGCAACGATCCTGGAAAATGGCCTCGCTGCTTGATTCAAAAATTTCGACTTTTGTCGACGGCATCAAGAATGTTTTCTATGCTGAAAGTGGTTTGCTAAGAAGCTCGGTCACCGAGAACAGTATCTCTCAAAACCCTAAATTATTTTGATTTAAATCAATCTTATTTATTTAAAATATTTATAAAAATCACGAAAGAAACCGGGACAATTAATTGAATATCTGAAAAAAAAATCGAGATTCATTTTTTTAAAAAACCTGAGTTATTGCCTTATTATTAAAGACTTATATCCTTCATAAAAAAAGGTTGAGAAAATATGTTCTTAAAATGACTTGATAGTGTTTTTCAATTTTGCTACATTGGGTTGAATTCCATCACGGAATTGCCAGAAAGCAATGTTAATAACTTGTTAATATTGTGTTAGTTATTACCGAAAAACTTGTTAATAAATGGAGATTGACTATGGAGTGCGCTTCTGCGTGGATAGAAGTTGAAAAAATACTCTTAGAGAAGTTTGATGCAGATACATATGAGCGATATCTAGAGGGAGTTGTACCTCTATCTTTTGATAGTAAAAAAGGATTGCTTTGTTTAGGGGTTTCAAATGATCTTATGGCGCTCTGGCTGGACTCTAATTATAAAGATATCATCGCAGACGCATTGTATGACGTGTTAAAGCAAAAAGTAAATATCAGATTTGAAGGCGGTCATATCAAAAAAGTGACGGAAAAGCGAAAAAACTGCATTGAAGTAAAATCGCAACCTAAAACGGAGAAATTAAAGAATAAATATACAAAACCGGAATTTCCCTGTCGCCCAGACTTTACCTTTGATTCGTTTATTGTCGGAAATAACAATCGTATCTCTCATGCCGCAGCGCTTGCAGTTAGCAAGAATCCGGGAAAAGCCTATAATCCGCTGTTTATTTATGGTGGTGTAGGATTGGGAAAGACTCACCTTCTTCAGGCAATTGCGAACGAGGTATCAAGTCGTAAAAAACGTGCAAAAATCAAATATCTAACCAGTGAAGAATTTGTGAATTTATACGTTGAAGGGATGCAGAAAAAAACACTTCTTGATTTTCGACGAAGGTTACGCAGTCATGATGTTTTAATTATAGATGATGTTCAATTTTTCAAAGGAAAAGTTGGATCATCTGAAGAATTTTTTCACACATTCAACAGCCTCCATAATGCCCATAAACAAATTGTCTTGGCTTCTGACCGGAACCCGCAGGAGATTAGCGGCTTGGAACAACGACTCGTTTCCCGCTTTGAATGGGGACTTTCTGCGGAAATTTTACCTCCAGAAATTGAAACCCGCGTTGCTATTTTGAAAAAGAAACAAGAAACCCAAACAATAAAAATTTCTGATGAAATTCTGTTCTTCATCGCAAATAGGATTCAATCAAATATTCGAAATCTGGAAAGTGCGTTAACAAAGCTTGTCATGAATATATCTGCATTTGGCGGAGAAATGACAAAGTCAAGAGCTGAAGATCTGTTGCGCGATAAATTTGAAAATGAATCATCAAAATTAATTTCGATTGAATTAATTCAGCGTCGAGTTGCAGAGTTCTATGATATTCGAGTTGCAGATATGACAAGTAAAAAGCGGCCGAGAAATATTGCTGAACCAAGAATGATTGCCATGTTTCTGTCAAGAAAACATACGAATAATTCCCTACCGGCGATAGGAGATGCATTCAATCGAAATCATGCAACAATTATTCATGCTGTTGGTAGTATAGAGAAGCGAATGACAGCAAATGAAACCTTTCGTCATACAATTGGTCAGATTTCCCGCCAATTACAATCGTTATAAATTAGGGTAACCGTTCACAGGGTTCAGATTTCAGGTGTCAAAAAAACTGGATGCTTGTCGCTGTATTAATGATATTGCCTATTCTTACTTTTATTTTTTGACATGTGTCAATTCTTGAACACTGAAACCTGTGTGTGAACTGTTACCTTTATAAATGATTATTCGTAATGCCAGCCTCTTTTTGGCAATCCGTTATTTAATGCCAAAACGATCATTTTTATCAATTATTACATTCCTGTCAATACTAGGCCCCATACTTGGCGTAGCTGTTTTGATAGTAGTCATTTCTGTCATGGCTGGCTTTAATCGAGATATACGTGATAAAATACTGGGAATGCAGGCCCATATCCAACTTAAACATGCCTTGGAGATCCCAATTGAAAATTATGACCACATAATAAACAAACTCAACACCATGGGCATCTCCTCTACACCTGTTATTGAAGGTCCAGTACTCATTCAAACCCGAAAACAGATTTTGGCAAAGTTTATTAAAGGCATTCTACCTCAATCGGAAAAAAACGTCAGTGACTTGTATCAAAGTGTCACAAAAGGAAAATATGCTATCTCGGAAGATGAAGTTATAATAGGATCGGACTTGGCACTTTTGTGCAATTTAAACATCGGGGATAAAATTCTAATCCATTCGCCTGATAAATTAAATAAAATGATTGAATTTGATGACGATGGAGCAATTCAACGCAAAGAGTCACAAGAAATTTACACTCCCGAGGAGTTGACAATTGCCGGTTTTTTTTCAATGGGAATGTATCAATATGATTCATCCATTTTAATTCTTCATATTGAAAAAGCCAGTGAATTATTTGGTCTGGACTGGAATACTGCAACGAGTATTCATATACGAACTAATGCACCATTTAATCTGCTGCCAATCATTGATCGCATAAAAAACAATTCATTATTTAACCATTTGACTCCAATAACCTGGCAGCAGTCGAATCAACGCTTATTTGGTGCATTAAGAGTTGAAAAAAATTTAATGTTCTTCCTATTGATTTTTATTATGATTGTGGCTGCATTTGGTATAACGGCCACATTGATCACTATTGTCATCCAGAAAACGCGTGAAATCGGAGTTCTGAAGGCAATTGGAGCTGCACCTACAGATATTTTGATGATTTTTATTTTGCAGGGCGGTTTTGTCGGTTTCATTGGCACTACCATTGGCACAGCATTAGGTCTTTTCATTGTGGATCACCGTAATTTTATCGCTGCGATATTAGCAAAAATTACTGGTGAAGAAATATTTCCAAAAGATTTATATCATTTAAGCCAAATTCCTGCCCTAGTACAACCATCTGATTTACTGGCAATAGTGATAAGTAGTTTTCTAATCTGTATCATAGGCGCACTGATTCCGGCACTTTACGCCGCTAATCTAACACCAGTTAATGCCTTAAAAAATGAAATGTAATTATGGACCAACTCGCATTTAAAGTTTCATCGTTATCCAAAAAATATACAATCCCCGAAAAACAAATTTCTGTTCTACAAGATATTGATTTTCAAATACCAGTAAACCAATGGATAACAATTACAGGACAATCTGGGTGTGGTAAAACAACGTTACTCAGGCTTTTAGGTACACTGGATGAACCGGATAGAGGTACTATTGAATGCTTTGGCGAGGAAATAACAAAAATGAATACAAATCAAAAGGCAAAGTTAAGACGAAACAAACTAGGATTTATATTTCAATCGTACCAGCTGCTACCCGAACTTAATGCATTGGAAAATATTATGTTGCCGGGAAGACTAACACAAGGAGATATGAAAACGATTAAAAACCGGGCGCTTGATTTAATGAAAACTCTCGAAATAGAAAATCGTATCCACCACCGACCAGCAGAACTATCTGGCGGGGAACAGCAGCGGGTTGCTATAGCTAGAGCTTTAATGAATAAACCAGATATTATATTGGCAGATGAACCTACAGGTAATTTAGATACCAAAAACAGCACAGGAATCATGAAAATCCTGGAGGATTTGAAAATAAAAGAGCAAAAAACAATCCTAATGGTTACACATAATATTAACTTGACTGACTATGCAGATAAATCCTATCATATTGAAGGGGGATCAATTATTCCAATCTAATATGGTGTTGCATTCATTACCTTATATACTACACACGACACTAGCAGTCTTTAAGGCCTAATATTTTATTGATACTGATTCAACATCGATGTAACCGAATCTTTTAATTTACTAATCGTTATTCGATCATTTTTTTTCTTCGCCAGCATTTTTTTAATTAAATCTGAAAAATCTTTCGTATATTTACTGTTTACTTTATGAACAGGAGACGGAACAATATTAAAATGATTATTTAAAGTTTCGATAACTGTATTCCCTTTAAATGGTAGCTCCCCAGTTGCAGCAAAATACAATGTAGCCCCTAATGAATAAACATCACTTTCAATGCTGAGATATTTCTGACCTTCAATCTGTTCAGGTGAAACAAAATCAGGCGTCCCCTTAAATACATTTTCTGTGATTGTGACTTTGTCATCTTCTTTCTGTTTCGCCAATCCAAAATCAGTCAGTTTAACCTCACCTTGAAACGATAACAGGATATTGTTTGGTTTTATGTCTCGATGTACTAAATTAAACGATTCCATATACTCTAGAGAAAGAGTCAGCTCATGAGCAACCATCAATAGTGACTGCTCATCAAGTGGTCCATCATCTTCCACATGGTCCCATAATGTCTTTCCATTAATAAATTCTAAGACCATATAGTACGACCCTGAAGACTGACCAAAATCATAGAGTTCGACAATATTTTCATGTTTCAGCTTAGACCATTCATACGCTTCTCTAAGGAATAATGTCTTAAATTCTGACTGAGACTTTTCGTCTTCCGCAGGATTGAAAATTTTTAGAGCAACTTCACGGCTGGGTTCAACACTTGAATCTTTTCCAAGATATACAATCGTCTGTCCGCCTTCATCAATCTTTTTTATGATTTCATACTTATCAGTATACGAAAGAGCAACGTCAGTTTTAAATCCTGCCTGACGTTTTTTGATGGCGAAATTGATTTTCGCGAGAAGTTCAGCAGAACGGAACGGTTTGAGGATGTAATCATTTGCTCCAGTCGACAGAGCTTCCATAATAATTTCTTCAGTATCTTTAGAGGAAACAATAAGAATAGGAATAGTAGCGCCAGTCGGTAATGAACGAATTTCTTTGCACGTCTCTAATCCAGATAGACCAGGCATTTCCATATCCAGTAGCACCAAATCAGAAGGCCGGTCCTTGAAGCTTTCGACAGCCTGCATACCGCAAACACAAATCCGTAGATCAAAATCTCTTTTCCCCAAAATCACCTTATATAACGCCTGAATATCAGGATCATCATCCGCACATATGATAGAAATCATCCTCTTGCCCCATAGTTGTCTAGTTTGAATAACTCATGTATTTTGAGTTATATGCATAATAAAACCTACTTTATCATCTTAATTTTTTCAATTAAATTCGTTGTGGAATAACCTTGAATAAAATTAATAAATTTGAGCTTCGAGCCACAAGTTCTTAAAATTTGGAGCTCTTCCTTATCCAGCGTATCTTCGTCATAGTCTCCGCCTTTTACATAGGTATCAGGCACTATTTCTTTAAACAAATTTGTTGCTCTTGATTCAGAAAACACAACAACACAATCTACAGCTTCCAATGAAGCTAAAAGAAATGCCCTATCTGTTTCAATAATTATCGGCCGGTTATTTCCCTTAATACTCCTGATTGATGAATCACTATTTAACCCAACGAGCAATGCATCCCCCTGTGCTCTAGCGTCCTGTAAATACTCAATATGTCCTCGATGAATCAAATCAAAGCATCCATTAGTAACGACCAGTTCCTTTTGGCTAAGCTTGATATCATTTCGCCACTGACAAGCTTGTGACAAATTCATAATCTTTTTATTTGGATCACGCATTATAAAATTTCAGCGAAGTATACTGCAAGCAGTAGGTTTTTCGACATTCGTTATTCATTTCAGGCAACAATTTTACAGAAATCTGTCGAAAACCTGATGGCTGTCGGTATAGGATTATTCAAATACGTTGGAAACTGATGAAAATAGAATCTTGCTTTCATTGAGTTTTTCCTTGCTGCCGATGACGCATATGGGTGCAGACTTGGAAAATTCCTGAAATAATTTGATATAATTTTTTACGTTTGATTTTTTGCTGGCTAATATTTCATCACGACGCTTTTGAATTTCTTCATGCGAAACATGATTGAGGTATCGCCCAAAGGCAATTGCGCCTTTCTGCTCAGGTGTTTTTGGTGAATCTAGACTTCCAATTGTTCCAACGATTAATTTTTCAAAGGTGTCATTGTCTAACTTAAGAGAAGACAAGTAATTACCTATTTCATTAAATGCGTTCAGCGTTTCTTTTAGGTTTGGATCTCGATATGAGATACAATAAAAATTCCCCGATAATACATCAAGGTTTGAAAAACACCCGTAGGCACCGCCTTGAACCCTTACCTTATTCCATAAATAATCCCTTGACAACAGAGTATTTATGACATCAAAGCTACCATTATGACGAATCCCATTATCATAAAAATTCATGCCTTTACCTACGTATTGAATCTTACTCGGTATTACAAATCCCTCATTTTTAGCTAATTTATTGGATTTAAACGTCTCAATAGGATTTTGAGTTGCAGGTAGTGATGAGATAAACCAATTGACATCTCGTTCCCATTGTGAGCGTTCTTTTTCTCCTCCGGTCAAATGAATATGAAGATTATTTTGGTTAAAGATTAATCGCTTTATAGTATTGAAGTCATTTAGAACTTCATCCGAATCTGATTCCAATTTGTTTACCAGAGAATCTAAAAATTCAAATTGGCTTATACCACTGGTAATCTCCTGATAGCATCCGAGAGTTGATGAGTATGCATTAAGGCGTTTTGCAGCAAATGAATGGCCACTGGGGATTATGTGTGATTTTATACCTGACAGTGCTATTTTTGCGAGCTCTTTGATCCGGTTTAAATCTACCAAATTACAATCATGGAATATTTCTGAAAGAATTGCAAAAAAACTCGTAATTTTATTCGTTAAACATTTTCCTGTATAGGATATTCTTGAATTAATCTGTTCGACATTTTGATTAATACACGACAGATTATGCGATGCATAAATACCTCCAGTATTAATATCTATTTCCTGAATAACTTTTGCATAATCTTTCGATTGGGTCCCGGTTTGCATTGTTAACTGGCAAAATAACGGCAAATATGACAGTAAGTTCTGAGGGATTGCAGCGGCATCAAATGATAAAATAATATATGCGATGCCATTGGTGTTTTGCAAGGAAAAACTACGTTTTGGTCGGTCTTCATCTATCACTAAAAATGGGTATTGTTCGACATTTTTGTCAATGTCAGACAAGGCCAATTTAGGAATTGTTGCAATAGCCTCTGGACTATCGGGCTTGAGCTGATTTTCAAATAATTCTTGTTTCTTTTGAATCAAATCGTCTAATTCAGAAATTGAGATAGATGATTTCACTTTTTTTAACTTATTCTTCAATTCATCCAATCGTTTTTCTTCCATCGCCGCATCAGGTGCGAGTGTCACGACGGCATGGTGTGGATTATTCAGGAAATGATCCGTTATCATTGATTCAAAATAGCTTCCCTCCTTAATTTTTTCCTTAATAACTTTCAGTGTTGACTCGTATTTCAAATGCATTAACGGATCAGCATCATATATCCATGAATTGACCATTGTCAGCCCATAGCAAAGTCCTTTGGGATACCCACCAAAATTAGCTTCTCGCAGTTGGAATTCGATACTGTTGAGCGACGCTTGTATATCCTGAGGATCAATTCCATTTTTAACCAGTTTTTCCAATGTTTGATCAATCAGCTTGCTCATCTTTGTCACGTTAGCTTCTGTCGTACCTTTTAAGCCAATGCAATAATAATTGTCAAATAATTCACTTTCATACCCATAGTGGATGGTACTCTCGCCCAAATGAGATTCTATAAGATCTTTACGCAGTTGCGACGCCGATGTACCACTCAATATTCGTGACAAAATTGAAAACGCCAGATAAAATTCAGGATCAGTAGGATGATTTAATAGATAACTCTTTAATGCGTAGGTCCTGCTCGCATCACTATCGGTTGAAATTACCGGATAATTGGCGCTCCATTTAACTGGTTTGGAAAATCGTTTTTGTGCGGTAAATGATGCGTCAATATGTTGATATTCAAACCTATCTAAATAGTTATTGATATGGGAAAGCTGATCCAGCATAGTGATATCTCCATAGAGAAGAATCCGACTATTGGATGGGTGATAAAAAGTTTTATGAAAATTTTGAAATTGGGAATAGGTAAGATCCGTAATAAACTCAGGATCACCTCCAGAAGAGTTTCCATAAATACTATCCGGGAAAATTGCCTTGTTCATTTCATCCACAAGTATATTTTCCGGATCCGAGTATGAACCTAACATCTCGTTGTAGACAACACCAGAATAGGTTAATTCAGATGCAGCATTTTCAATATCGTAATGCCATCCCTCCTGCAAATATGTATTCTCAGATAACAGCGGATTAAAAACTGCATCCAGATAAACATCCATTAAATTAACAAAATCCTTATTATTGCGACTTGCGACTGGATATACAGTTCTGTCAGGATACGTCATTGCGTTAAGAAATGTATATAAACTGCCTTTGAGCAACTCGGCAAATGGTTCTTTTACGGGGTACTTTTTTGAACCGTTAAGTACAGAATGTTCAATAATATGAGCAACTCCAGTATCATCTGAAGGCGGAGTCTTAAAGGTGATCATGAACACTTTATTATCGTCATCATTTGGCAACACCAGCAATTGTGCTTTTGTTTTTAGATGACTAAAAAAGTGAACATCAGTGCTGATTTCAGCTATAAATTCTTTTTTTTCTAATTTAAAACCATGGTAACATTGACCTAATTCAAACATAACATTTTTATCCTCAATGGGTTTCACGACATAGATTCCAGTATTGAAATTGTGATGATCGGACTTAATGTACTATCGTGAATCGAAATAAAAATCTAAATATTGCAATCTAAATCGGATTTAGGAATTTTTACCTTCAGGAGGGGTGCCGGAGCGGTTGAACGGGGCGCACTCGAAATGCGCTGTGCAGGTATTCCCTGCACCCAGGGTTCGAATCCCTGCTCCTCTGCCAAGCTCAAATTGGACTATTTGACACTATTTGAAACACTATGACAACAACCACAATTAATTTTGAGGGTAGGGAGTGGTTGGACCTCTGGGGGATGTCTAATACTATAATGACATCATAAATAATCGGCACTCATTTTCAACTGTATTACACTATCAGGGACAATAGTTGGCGTGTTATCTGAGAAAACCTACCTTCGGGTGAATGGGCAATAATTCCGACAACCCGAGCTATGGTATCACATGATTTTCATTCCTTATCTTTTGGCCGGGGCACTTTTGGTTTTGGAGCGGTGGTATCCTTATCTACTGCATTTGGTATATGCGATCTGATCGCATCGTACAAATACCATTGCCGTTTAGCTGTTAGACCTTTTGCTGAAAATATTTGGGGTGTTATCTGAGAAAACCTGCCTACGGGTGAATGATTCTCTCAAATACAACACCTTCTGAAATGGTTTTCTATTAGGCGATTTTTTCATTTGTTTTCGTACCAATAAAAATGCGGAAGATAGGCAAATTGTTTATTTTTAGATAATTACAACTTTTAATCAGTGCATTTCGAATTCTGAATGGCCTTGAATATAACCTATACATTCACCCGAAGGTAGGTTTTTTCAGATAACACCCCAGTTATTTATCTATACCGGATAATCATAATACCTTATATGGCTATTAATCTGTAATAGCGTCCATAAAGCCCGGAAACACCCCGTTTCTGTAATATGAATCATTTTACTGCCCCTGTCCTCTCCTCTACTGAATTTCAATAATTCTCAAGCCGAATCGATAACACAGGTCCTATTCCATGTGCATATTCACAGACGTTGATTATATTACTGAATTGTTAACATAAAAGTTGGGGAATCTTATCACCTGAACTCAGTCGTTTGAGGGAAGTGATATGACATTCTAAACGACATAGTTTCGAGTCAATGCCAATAGCTCGCTGGTCGTATCAATAATCCTGATATTAAGGGGTGCGGCGCGATTGCCAAAATGTTCATTGCTGAAT
>JAJFLO010000387.1 GCA_021772675.1 Verrucomicrobiota bacterium
ATTCAGCAATGAACATTTTGGCAATCGCGCCGCACCCCTTAATATCAGGATTATTGATACGACCAGCGAGCTATTGGCATTGACTCGAAACTATGTCGTTTAGAATGTCATATCACTTCCCTCAAACGACTGAGTTCAGATGTATATGACGATAGTGCATGAGTTATTCAAGTTAGAGGAGAGATTATTAAATGATTGTTATAAAAAATACTATAATCAGTGATGATATTGTCGACCAATACTTCGCATGTGATCTTGTCAAATGTAAAGGTGCGTGTTGCCATGCTGGAGATAGAGGCGCGCCGCTAGAAATCCATGAACTCACTGAAATTGATATATGCAATCGTGACGTAAAAACTTATTTAAATGAGGAAAGTCAGAGATTATTGGACTCTAAACAGCCTTATATAAAGGATGTGAATGGTCAATATCACACAACTGTTAGAAAGGATGGAGCTTGTATTTTTTCGATAGTTGATAAGAATGCTCTGACGCTGTGTGGTATTGAACGTGCCTATACTGAAGGAAAAGTTGATTTTCGAAAACCGGTTTCATGTCAACTATATCCGGTAAGAGTTAAGAAATATCCAGATTATTATGCAGTCAATTATCATAAATGGGATATTTGTAAGGCCGCATGTGTCTTAGGAAAACGCAATGGCGTGAAAATTTATGAATTTGTCAAAGATGCACTGATAAAGAAATTTGGAAAAGATTGGTATGAAGAACTTTCCAAATCAATTTAGCACTAGCCCGGATTACATGACTTTTACGGGAAAATTTTTATTCGAACCCTATAAATTTAAAAAAATTATGAAATCTAAAAAAAACAATAGAGTCAATTTGGCATTATTCATTGCCGCGATGAATGGCTGGACTGTTTTCTCGTTTGCCATTGTTTGTACTGCTATTGCGATTCCGTTTGGCAGTATCAGTGGTGGCGCAATTGGTCTTGCTTTATCTGCATCTGGATTTATGGAAATAAAAGGTCGTCATCAGCTAAAATTACGACAGGACAACGCAACCACACTCCTAGCGGGAAGTCAACTACTGTTTTTTATGTCAATTCTTTTTTACTCGCTTTACCAATTGGCGACGTTTGATGCCCAGTCAATTATCAAATATATCCCAAAAGAATACTATGATTTAGTTCTTATGGATGTTTATGGGACAGAAGAGGCGTTTGGGAAAATGGTACAGATGATGCATCGCGTTATTTATATTGTCGTCATTGTTGGCTCGCTTATATATCAAGGCGGGTTGCTTGTTTTTTATAAAGTTGCGACAATAAGGGCTTACAAATAAATAACTTGGATAATTTCGCGCTCAGATTGATGTCAGGTTTGGGCGATCTAAATGGCGAAAAGCAGCAGGAATATTGCAATATTTCAATGTTTTTCGTCATTTGGATCAGACATATAGATGGCGTGAAGATAAGATGCGAAAAATCCAAGTTATTTATTTGTGAGCCCTAAGTCTTAAAAATCAATCTGACAGTCATGAACCCAGTCCAATAGAATCAAAAACTCAGTGATAGTATAAACGCAATCAAATATTCCTACTATTGACTGTTGCAGTTTTTTGTAATGCGTTTAGCTTGGATTATGCATAAAATTTTGTGATGAGAGTTATTAGATTGCGTGAAATCAATGAGTTATGAATATTATTCGCGTGCAGGCTTCCAGCTCGTAGAGAATAGTGTTGAAAATCCGCCGTGGTGGAATCTATTTCGAACCCTTAGAAATTGATAACTCGTTGATATTATGTGATATAATGATTCGTAATAGAAAGTTTATGAATAATCCAGGTTAGATGTGCAAGGGAAAATGTTTTCTCCAGTGTTTTTTCGGGTCAAATAATATTTATTTGATTGCAGGTTTCATTATAAAATAAAAATCCAGAATCAATGTATGATTTGCTGGTTCAGGGCCATCCGCATCATCAATATTAAAATTTCTCAGATTCAGTTTAAAATCTCCTGAAATAATTAATCTCGGTTTCATGTCATTCCCAAGTATGGGTTCAATCTGCATGCTTGGAGTTAAATTAATTGAGATTCCCTTTAATGTAAAAATACCTGAAACAGTAATGGGTTTTAATTCTCCAAAGGCAAGGGGTTTTCCATCTCCTTTAATAGACTCAATAACGAATTTCGATTCTGGATATTTTTTCGTATTCAGAAACATTCGCCCCTGCAATGCCTTGTCTAAACCTGCGTCCCCCATCGACAATGATTTAGCATCAATGACAAATTGGCCTCTGGCATTATTAATCGTAATGTCAGGATTCAATATAAACCGTGCAGATCCCATCGTGGCTGCCCCTGAATAAACATCCAGAGGAGCTGGAAATCGTATTCTCAATAAGGGTGGCTGATCTGCGTGTATCGAATCTAAAATCCACTTTTGAGGTAGCGTAATATTTGTAAACTCAGGCATGTTATCATTTTTTACTGGTGGTGGTGGAAGCTTAAGTCCAAGGTCTTCCCAAGAAACCAAAGGAACAGTCGTCCTGATAGGATTAAATCCATCACCTGTTTCAGTTTTTTTTATGGCTCCCGCCACTGCTTTTTCTAGAAGTAATGCCGCCTTTTTAAATAATTTATTCCGTTTTTTCCATGGCGCCGCTAAGGGAGTTTTCTTAAGTTCATAAACCGGTTCTTTGCAGTGAAATTGAGAAAATAACGCTAATGACAGAAAGAGTGTTCCATCGTCGGCACACCACGGATAAAAATCCATATAAAATCCCCGATCAGATCGACCTAATTTGCTTTCTTCCGCAAATTCAAACTTCCGAAAACTGTTTGCAATTACCTCTAATGATTCAGCAACAAACTCGCTGTGGTTGTAACCGTTTGGAATCGTCCCTGTAACAGGTACAATTTTCACGGGCGACCAAATACGAGTTCGACCAATCTTCCAGATTGGAATATTATTGCGTACATTTAATTTTTTTCCCTGAGCAACAAATTTAGACGTTTGAATAAAGTTTTTTATCCGTGAAACTGTATTGGTTCGCCCTTGATAAATAGATCGGCCAAGATGATTCTGGAAAACAAGTAACGGAGTAATTGTAACGTCAACTGGCGCTCCAGTTTTGGAAATTTCAAACACCGATAAATCAAGATTGCTTTTTGCTGAAATACTATTTATTAGGTTGAGTTGCTTGCTGAATTCGGTGCTGACAGCTGATCCATTATTGTCGACAAATGCGATTAGTCGATTCTGTGCGTTGACATCGGTTATCTGTAGAACAATCGCAGTTATAAATATAAAAATAGTTTGCTTTTTCATGATTATTTATCTGGAGAGGCTCCGACAATTCCCACAGCAATATCAATCTGCTCCGCAACGACGGTGTTGTCCATTTCTGGTTTTATATTAAACGATTTACGATCAATTGAGAAATTTGATCGCAAAATTATTAGATCGCCCTTTCCCTTATGATTACGATCATTGAGTTTACCTTTCTGATAGCTTAGTTGTAGGGGGATGTCCAATTTTTTCGTTTTACCTTTCAACGTAAATTTTCCCTTTGCAACTAAACTATATCGGATGTCACTTTCTTTCTTGGCTTCGGAAATCCCGGTAATTTTGTATTCCACGGTTGGATATTTATCTACATCAATCCAATCCTCCCCATGCAAAACTTGTGTCATTCGTTTATTGGTAGTTTTAATATCAGCCGCAGACACAATGATAGTACCTCGAGTGTCTTTTGGTGTGTCGGGGTTAAAGGTGATATCTCCAGAAATAGCAGTCGCAGTTCCCGAAATGGGTTCAATATCAGAATAGAGCTGAAATGACATGCTGTTAACGCCTTTTGGATCTTCAAAATCAAACGATTTTTGTCCATAAATATTTATGGATATTAATGTTATAATTAGACTGAAGTGAATAAGATGTTTGTGATTACTGCTCATGATTTATGCTCCTGTTTTTTGTTAGTTTGAATGTTTATTCCCTCATTTGATCCAATAAATCTCCAATCAGCATCGCATCATTTTTCGAAAGAGCTTTTGTCAATTTTGCTCTATTTGATAACATCGCTTTCCTGACTTGAGTGATTAAATTCAATCCCCTTTTGGTTATCGATATATTTACCATTCGTCGATCACGATCACATTGTTCTCTGCTCACCAATCCTTTTTGATACAGTTTGTCAACGAGTCGAGTCGCATTACTCATACGGTGAATCATTCTTTCCTGAATCATATAAAGATTCATTGAGTTACCGTTTTGACCTTTTAATATCCGTAAAACATTATATTGCGGCTCGGAAATTTTCCAGGGTTTTAGGGTTTTATTTACATGATCCAGTAACCAGTTTCCCGTAAACATAATATTAAGAATTGCACGGTCGTGCGGATTTTTTATCGGTTTGGTTTTTAACTCTTTCTCTAACTTCATTAATTCATTGTTCCATAATGTTCATCTAAATTTCTTGTTGAGAACGTAAACCCTAATTAAACGTTTTGATAGTATTGACATTAAATGTATATACAATTAAAAATGCCTATTTTAGTTTAAAAGTCAAATAGCAGATTGAAAAAAAGGTGAAAAAGATGAAAGCTATACCAATGAATAATGGATCAAATAAACCCAAACCCAGTAAGATTGTTGTCGCAGCAATGTATAAGTTTGTCGATCTGCCGGACTATAAAAAGTGGCAATTTTTATTACTGAACCACTGTAAAAAGAATGGTATCAGAGGCACGATACTCATTGCCGAAGAGGGGATTAATGGCACCGTTGCTGGACGGCGGAAAAGTATTGACAGTTTGATGAAATTTATTTACTCAAACAAAGCGTTCAATGGACTGGAATATAAAGAGTCCTATGCACAAAAAATGCCGTTTTTGAGGATGAAGGTTCGATTGAAAAAGGAGATTGTTACCATGGGGGTTGCTGATGTTAATCCAAGTAAACTTACTGGTGTCCATGTTGATCCCCAAAAATGGAATGAATTAATTTCTGATCCAGACGTGTTGGTCATTGACACGAGAAACCGGTATGAATATGACGTCGGAACATTTATGAATGCAGTGTATCCTGAGACAGACTCGTTCAGAGAATTTCCTGAGTATGTAAAATCTAAGTTGGATCCGGATAAGCACAAAAAAATAGCAATGTTTTGTACGGGCGGCATACGCTGTGAGAAGGCAACATCCTTTATGCTTAGTCAGGGATTCAAAGACGTCTATCAGCTGAATGGTGGGATATTAAGATATCTCGAAGAGATTGATCCTGAGGAAAACAGATGGCAGGGAGAGTGTTTTGTTTTTGACGGCAGAGTTGCAGTTAATAATGGATTGAAACCGGGAAACTATGAACAGTGTTTTGCGTGTCGCATGCCATTATCAAAAGAAAACCTGAAGTCCGAACACTATGAACCGGGAATTTCTTGTCCCCATTGTTATGATAAACTATCAGCTGAAAAATTAAAGCGTGTTAAGGATCGACAGCGGCAGATTGAATTGGCTAAAAAACGTAATGAACCGCATATCGGGAAGGTATATAAATCAAGGATCGCAAAGTCGAAATGAAAAAATAGTTATTAGCCTGATTAATTCATGCGGTTTCGTCTCGAGAGTACTTAGCTTACTTTAGATCAATGAGTTATGTAGATTCTGAAGGTGGAGGAATAGTGAACTATTTCAAGTCTTTGGGTTTTTCATAACTCGCTTATATGAAATGAGATATGCAGTAGAAGCCGGATGAATTAATCTGGCTAGGTTTATCTCTAATATTTCGCGTCTTCGCGAGCAACAAATTTTATATTCACTATTCCGTGTCCTAAAAACGGACAATTTGTCCGGAAATAGAAATTGTAAGACGAAAAAAGTGACATATTGCAACACCTTTTATTCAGCAATTTCATGCCTGAAAATTTTTTGCAAAATATTTTATTGCCTGATTAAGGAAGAAATATAAAAAAATACTGATTTAAACTAAATTCGGCATGGTATATGCTCATATAATAAAGCATAGCAGGAATGAACCTCTGTCAAATAATCGCAACGGGATTATAAAATCTCATCTTATTGAATCACAGAGACCCTTCAACCTGCTTTTTTTATTTTAAATCCGGTAAAGCATTCCTTACCACGAAGACTTACGGATAACCACGGAAAATCGTTTTTTTGTTGCTTACTGATTATTTATCTTTATCCTGCTAAAAGCGGAATTGGCTGTAGCTGCTTTTCTTTATTTAGGCAGACATGTTGGAAATTCGCTACTACTGCGGCTTTTTGTCCGTTTTCTTTCCAGGCTTCCTGATGCCAATTTACCCGATAATCCCCCTCGGGTTCATAAACCGTGCGAATATCAACTGTTTCCCCGAATGCAATTCCATCATGATAAGTTAATTCGGCTTTGTACACCGCATAGCCTAAACCATCAGCTTCCCAAAGTCGTTTAAGATTATCGATACCGAGAACCATTTCTCTTGCTCGTTCAAAGTACTTGAGAAAATTGGGGTGATAAACAACACCCGAGTGATCTGTATCTTCATAGTAGATCTGGATTGAAAAACGATATTCTTTACTTTTCATAAGCATTTAGGATTTTTTTGGGGTTACCACAGATTTTCACAGAGTCGAATATAATACTTTAACAAAATATCCGTGTGATTCCGTACTACTACCTGGAAATTTCTTATCTTTTTATCAAGTTTTTTAAAAATTGATACATAAGGTTTTAATTACAAGTTGGTTATGAATAATTATTTAAGTTTCAATCTTTTCAGATTTTCTGTCAGGTTATTGTTGAAAAGTTTTAGGAAAAGAGTCTGAGAGATAATTCGCCGCGGCGAATTTCTCTCAGCACGAGTCTCGCCATTTTATCTCGCCATAGCTTAAGCGAAGGCGGATGAGCATTGCGATTATGGATGTTTTTCATCCGTGGTGATCTGTGAAAATCCGTGGTAGAATTGTTTATATGTCTTTGTCTCCAAAATAGGAGTAATTATGGATGAACTCCAACAAGCGCTTCGACCTATATAGTGCTTTATCAATTATACGAATTGTTATGTGACTTTATCAAATTCAATACCTGAGAAACGTTCACCCATAATTGCTGCCAAAGCAGACAGATTTTCCTGGAAGATGGAAATACTGACTGGTTAGGAAAACTACCATCGAATATTTCCGTAGAAAATTAATCATACAAGTTTGTTTTTATTACCTATATCCGATGATTATCATTGATTTCTATAATTATTATCAATGTTTGGCTTCTGTTATGCTGATATAACAGCAGAGCAGGCATGAATCTCTGTCAAACAATCACACTGGGATTACCAAATCTTATATTTAATATTACACAGAGTCCTTCACCTGCTTTTTTTAGTTTAAACCATTCGTTTTAGTATCCGTGATCATTTTTGGAAAAAAACCTTACTTTCTTTCCAATTGGTACAACGGGCACTTATCATAACCTTTTGCCAAAGGAATTACCCCGGCGAAATTACACTTAAACTGATGATCGGGCTCCACGACTAAAAGTGCTGCAAATTGCTCACTGGTATAGATACAACCAGGAGGCGTAACCGGTTCAATACGTGCAGCTCGATTAACATGACTTCCAAAGTAATTCGTTCTATTTATGACAGGATCCATTCCCGGATAGACTGGACCTGCGTGAAGGCCGATGCGGACCGTGGTATCGATTGGCAGTCCAACCTTTTCCCAGTCGATTTCACTTATTTTGGCCATTAACTGCAATGCAAAGTTCGCCCCTTTTTTCACACTGTCAAAGACTAAGTAGAGGCCATCACCCCAGGTATTTGAAAATTCTGGTTTAATAGCGTCCATTTTAATTAATTCTGCTACCTGATTTAAAAACCGAAGAAAAAATGAGGGTGCTTGATAATCACTTATAGGTCATGTCAAATTAATTGATGCAAATATTTTCGACTTGACAAAATCGGCATCTGCTTATTCAGGTGCGTTCTTTTAAGCTTTATTGATCGTCCCACAGGCTGCTTCTTCCTGCGCATCCAATTCAGTTTCGGC
>JAJFLO010000388.1 GCA_021772675.1 Verrucomicrobiota bacterium
AAAAATCACTAAGACCGCTTAATTAATTATGTGATGTAAAATAAATTCTAATTCCATAAATCTGCGGAAAAATTATAAAAAAATGTCCCATTTACTCAACATAATCGAATGGTGCACATAACGCGGTCATTCCTGGCTGCGCACATGTTATTCAGCCAGGAATGGCCGAATTACTATTTGTCACTCACATTTTGAATACACACTCGAAATATTCAAATCGTGAAAACCTATAAACATCTCTATCATCAAATCATATCATTTGAAAACCTCTTATTGGCTGCGAAAAATGCACAAAAAGGAAAGCGATTCAAAGAATCTACAGCTCGTTTTAATTTTAATTTGGAACACGAATTAATCCAATTACACTATGATCTTTCAGCAATGACATATTCACATGGGGGTTATACTAACTTTCCCATTTTTGACCCCAAAAAAAGATTGATCAGCGCCGCACCTTATAGAGATCGCGTCGTCCATCATGCATTATGCAATTTTATTGAACCCATATTTGACAGATCATTTATTGATGATACCTATGCATGCAGAAAAGGAAAAGGTGTTCATGCAGCCTTAAATCGATATACAAAATTTTCCCGTTCTAACAAATATGTGTTAAAATGTGACATTAAAAAATACTTTCAAAGCATTGATCATGGGATATTATTCGACAAGATAGCTACAAAAATAAAATGTAAAAATACATTGTGGCTAATCAAATTAATCATTAACTCGAAGTCTGATGAGAGCAATATCCTTTTTTTCAAAAATGATGATCTATTCACTCCGTTTAACAGGAAGAAAGGAATTCCTATAGGAAATCTTACCAGTCAGTTTTTCGCAAATATATATCTTGATCAATTCGACCGTTTTATGAAGCAGACGCTTCGCCTGCCATATATTCGTTACGTCGATGATTTTGTAACGTTCAGCAATTCCAAAGAGCAGTTAAACGATGTAAAACTACAAATGGAAAGTTTTCTTGATGATTTAAGGTTGCAGCTGCACGAGACAAAAAGCAAAGTTTATCGTGTCCGGGATGGCGTCAATTTTCTTGGGTATCGACTCTATCCGACGCATAGACTGCTAAAAAAAGATAATGGTTTGAGAATGAGACGAAAACTGAAACAACTAAGTGACAAGTTCAGAAATAATGACATATCGTTTGCAACAGTAAACCAATCTATCCAAAGCTGGATTGGCCATGCCAGCCATGCCAATACCTACAATCTCAGGAAACAATTGTTTGCTAATGTAGTTTTCAAAAGGGAAACGACTGAAGGTGCTTCGGGGCGGCTCGTGGAACAACAATGCTGAGAACGCCCGTTGCGCATATCGCAACAACAATCATCCGAATAACCGTAATACTAATATCGGATTTCGTTGCGCCAGTACTTGGTTATAAAGATTGACGCCAGAGCTTTGTTTTTTATAGAAAACAGAGGTGTGTATCATCTAAGTCCAGGTTGTTTTCCTGTGTTGGTTAACATAACCATCCGAATAGAGAACCGCCTTTGCCGGATTAGTAGTGACGTTTACGAATATCCGACAAAGGCATTTTAACCTTTTTGAAGTAAACATTCGTGGGGATTAAAAATGGAAAAAACTGATTCAAAAAACAACCTGGTTTTAAATTCTGATTCTGTGTGCGGCATTGATCTTTTGGGGCATGATGTCTACGTAGAAACTCTTGGGGAAATGATAGCAGATAAGGAGTTTCAAACGCCATTCTGCATTGGTATCTACGGTAAATGGGGTAGCGGTAAAACAACTTTCATGAAACTGCTAGCTAAAAAACTTGAAGATTCAAAATCCGGGCAGACGACAATTCCTGTTTGGTTTAACCCCTGGCGCTATGCCAAAGAAGAGCATCTGATTATTCCTTTCCTAAAAACAATTGAGCTGTCAATTAAAAACTATGTAAATGAGACGAAAGGGACACAAGGTCTTAAGAAAATATTAAAAAATGCAGCTCAGAAAGCAGGAGATGCAGCAGCAGCTATTTCACACGGTATAAGTGGAGAATTATTAGGGCTAAAATTCGATGCGGCCAAAGCCATTGAGCATGAAAAATCATTGATTAAACAAAGGGAATCAAAACATCAACAGCATTTAGAAAACTATAGGTCCCTCTATTATGACATGATTAATCAACTCAAAAACACCGTTGACGAAAAAAGCTATCGGATAACGGTATTCATTGATGACTTGGACCGATGTCTTCCCGAAACAGCTGTTGAGCTTCTGGAAGCGATCAAATTATTTTTGGATATTAAGGGGTATTTATTCGTTATAGGAGCTGCTCAGGACGTCGTTGAACAAGGCATTGCCTACCGTTATCGCCATCTTGATGAAAACAAGAAAGATAAGGATGGTAAACCCGTTATCAATCCCAAAGATTATCTGGACAAAATGATCCAGCTACCCTTTGAACTTCCACCCATTGAATCAAGCAAGAAATCAACCTATATCGAATCACTTATAGGAGAAAATACTGAATTCAAAGATCGCACCGATCTGATAAAGACAGGTATTGGCAACAATCCAAGAGAATTGAAACGCTTTGTTAATCTCCTGGCGTTTACATCGCGGCTCGCTGAAAATTTAAAAAATAGACTGTTGGCAAAACCGGATGAAGATGAGGAGAATAAACAAAGCCTCAAAACACATTTTATTCCCGGTTTATACGTAAAATGGTCGATTATCGTTTTCAAATTTCCCGATGTCCATTCCGATATCAAAGGAAACAGACAAAAATTGCTTGAGTTGCAGGATGCTGCAATTAACGATGGTAAATCAAAGCGAACCGAAGACAGTTACGGCAAAACCGATAACATTAGTATCAATGAAAATCTGAAGACAATATTGAGAAAAGAGCCTCTATTTCCCAACAATGATTGGATAATCGGCTTGTTTGTCCATTTGACCGAGGCAGCCAAAACGAATATAAAAGATAATGATGCAGCAGCAGGTTACAGTCAGTCCTTTCAACCGGGTGATCAGGTATTAATCGCAAAAGGTATTTTCCTATACGGTGATGACAAAATAGAGAAAATGATTGACTATGATTATTACATTGATGTATTCCCTGTAACAAATAGACAATACAAAGCATTTCTCGATGATCCGAAAAACAAAAACCATCCTATCCCAAAAGTTGATGATGATTGGGCAAAACCCTATAACTGGTCCCAAACTAAAGATGGAATAAGTTTTCCCAAAGATAAGGATAACCACCCAGCTGTGCTTGTGAATTATGATGATGCGGTTGCTTATTGCAAATGGCGAACTGAAACAGAAAAAGACGAATATCGACTACCTACTGAAGAAGAATGGGAAAAGGCGGCACGCGGTATCGATGGCCGCGTCTATCCCTGGGGTGACGAATTTGCCACAGATAAATGTAATACTAAAAAATCAGGAATTGAGACAACATCAGACGTAACAAAGTATCGTAATGGTACAGGACCAAATAAATGCTATGACATGGCCGGTAACGTCTGGGAATGGACCGAAAGCTGGTATGATAACGGTAAGGATTTCAAGGTGCTTCGGGGCGGCTCGTGGGGCAGCAGTGCTGAGAGCGCCCGTTGCGCGTCTCGCAACGGCAATCATCCGAATAACCGTGATACTGCTTTCGGGTTTCGTTGCGCCAGGACTTTAAACTAACCCTTTGTTTTTTTTACACTTTGTTACCGCGAAGCGGTTCGATTTAAAATTTTCTAAAATGAAAAAAGAAATAGATGCAATAACAAAGCTCTATGACTTGATTCTGTGGATCATTCCTCACCACCTTGAGGCTAACCCCAAAAAATCCAATCGTAGATTAAACGCTCTCAGGTCAGCAATTATGGGTGAAAAATTTAACCGGCTTTGCCGGGGTTTTCGTCTCACATCAATTGTAACTTAAAATACAAGTGCTTATACAATCAAATCAACGAAAAACTCGGACGGGGTAAGGTTCGTAGTCCCGTCTTTAGACGGAAGCCTCAGATGAGC
>JAJFLO010000389.1 GCA_021772675.1 Verrucomicrobiota bacterium
GTTTCGTTTGCATGGAAGTAAGTCGATCCGAGGATCGTCGTCTTCTACGCAAATGAAATTCTGCAAGAAATGCCCGCCCTTTGGGTTGTCTGTACAGGCGGATTTGCATCCTTAGAAGATCGAAGGAGTACCTCGGTACGCCTCAATCCTCCAAAGATACAACTCCATCCAGTACAGACAATGCACACCCGAAGGACTTACGCCGAGCTTATCTAGTGGGTACTCGACCTGATGGCTCCCCTTATGTCATTATCGGTCGTGACAGTGTCTTGTTATCTGTGTTTCACTTGGAAAACACAAAACATTTTGAAAAATCGGACGTTCAATCGGTCCTTCAAACCAAGATAAAAAAAATGTTGTTTAAACCAGAAGACGTCAAGCAAACATTGGAAAAACTCAAGGTTGTGAAAGGTTTTTTTGAAAACCATCATACTGCCTCAGAAAAAAGAACTATGGTTAAAGCATTTATTGCCAAAATAGAGCTGGTTAAAGAGATTTTTCCTAATGATTTAGGCGTTCCTCAAAAAGACCTGATCTTTATTTCTCAACCAGACTTTCATATTGATATGCACATGCGCCCATTGGGGCCGAGTCAAATTCTCCTTCAGGATTATCGTGAAAGCCTCAAATTTATTGAGGAGTCTATCCAGGATATTGATCGAAGATTAAAATTAACAGATATAGAACTTTCAGGCACAACTGAACAAAAAGTGGTAGCCGATCTCAATCGCTACAAGGAAGAGGTTAATTGGAGAAAAAAAGAACTAATAAGTATGAGAGAGCATGCTCAAGAGATACAAACGGTTTTACAGCCACTCATGCTGCAAATTCAGACCCAACTTATGTCTAATAACATTCAGGTAATTCAAGCCCCGGGACTGATGGAAGCAACTATGGAAAAACAACAGGTTACACCGGAAAGTAATCTATACCGGTATTTTAGTGGTGTCTTTGTTGATAATATGTATGGTAATAATGCACCGAAAGCTGTAAAAAACAAGGTTGAAAAATTTGTTGACAAACATTATAAAAATCTATTCATGTCTCAAAAAGAGGCACAGGAAGTAATGAACATCTTAATGATGTATCTTTCTTATGAGCTGAAAATTGAAAACCTTGAAAAATTAAAAGATTTCGTAAAGGAAGTAGGTAAAAAACTTACGACTTACATGAAACCGTACTACAAAAGTTTACCTCCTCTCTTTACACGGCATGTTAACTATATGAATGCCGTACCTGCAACAACTATTGGAACCAATCAATCCTTCTTTATTACCAATCATACGTGTCATGAAGAGTTAGCAGACAATTTTGCCCGTTTTCTGAAAAAAAATGGTGTGAATCAAATCTATTTTGCGGGTAAGCAAGGGGGAGGGCAATTCACCCAAAGCAGCGCTGAGTTATCATTGGGAGATAGTGGGGGATTTGACTGCCGTGAAATTCATCATGAAGGCCAAAATCCCTAACGAAATTCCCTTCTACAATCTATCGCGACCCGAATAATATGGATAAAGTAAACCCCGGTCGAAAGTAGTACCGTCGGCAGTTTGTATTTTTTAGAGCAGACAACGGCACTATCATGTTTTACAAATAATTCCTAATCCCGAATAATCGTGGTCAAAAAAAACTGCGTTATTTCATTTTTTATTTTGTTAAACCATAAAGTTGAAAAAGAACGAACCACATCAGAAACAGTACCGAGTTATTCTGTATTATTGTCTCCAGTATTTACACGGTGGGCAAACTAAAGGGGCCGTTAATGGTGAATTGTCAATTGAGAATTAAATGAAAACAACACTAACCTGATTAATTCATCCGGCTTCTACTGCGTGCGCATATCTAATTTCATATAAGCGAGTTATGAAGAACCCAAAGACTTGAAATAGTTTCCACCCACCACGGCGCGTTATAAACCACGGCGGATTTTCAACACTATTCCTTCACCTTCGGAACCTACATAACTCATTGATCTAAAGTAAGCTAAGCACTCTCGTAACGAAGCCGGATGAATTAATCAGGCTAATGAAATAACGTAGCACTTTGTTTTTCATTCAGAGCCTCTTCTGAATAAGATATTACAAAAGACAATTGTAACCGTTCACAGAGTGCATAAAAAACTTACAACCCGCGAAAAACGCGAAGCTCCCGAAGGCAGTCGTTTTCGCGGGGTACACGAAAAAGTAAAAAAATTCGTTATAAGGAACGATCTACAGCCGAAAGAGTTAATTCCAACCTCAAGGATAACTATGGAGGGAATAATGTTCGTGTGCGGGGAGACGCTAAGGTCATGGCACATTTGATGTTTGGAATTATCGCTCTTACGGCAAATCAGTTATTTAATCTATTATAGTGCGTTTCATATGACTTGATCCTTGTTTTCAGCCATAACTCTCTGCAATTCAGCCTCTGAAGAGTTCATTTTAGTACGAAGACATGTGAAATGCACTATAGTGTAAGGTCGGTTATAGCTCATGAAAAATCATTGAAAACTATTTTTTAAACCAAAATTGTGGAGAGGTATGCCCAAATTTGCTTGCTTTTCCATGATTTTGATAAAACTGCGCTGAAATCTTAAAACTTCAGCGCTATAAAGCCTTGCAAAACTGTTTCCACAGCGGTTGGAAAGAGTTTTGCAAGAGGCTCATTTTTATAATTGTTTAGGTCTGCAAAACACCGTGTAGTCTTATGCTATTTTGATCTAACTAACTCTAACTGTCCTTGCAGCAGCGCATCAAGTTCATTTTCATACTGTAGAATTGGTGGGACATCTTCTTGAAACATTACCGAGTAAATCCCGTTATCTGTTCCCAGTTCTATGCCGCGGAGGAATAAGTAGAAAATACCAGCCAAATTGTGACCGCTATTATATTGCTTCAGCCAGCGATGAACGGCTATGGTGTAGAGTTTGTATTGCAGATCGTAATGATTTTTATGCATATGTTTTTCCAATTGTTCTGGAGAATAATCATCTAAATTATCTGATTTCCAGTCAAGAATATAATAGTGGTTTTG
>JAJFLO010000390.1 GCA_021772675.1 Verrucomicrobiota bacterium
TGATTTAATCCGGATGAACGTGAAAATTTATATAGTGGTTTATTATAAAACCCTCCATCTAAATGTCTATAAGCGAGAGGGTTTTATAACAAACCACTATATAAAATGACTCAAAATCAGGGTGTAAAATGCGAAATAACATCATAGCCTACTCAAAAACCAGCACGCTATGGGTATTTATTTACCTTTACGCAGCTCACTGAACATTTGATTCTGATTTTACAGATATCCGATAAGAACCGGTTTCCATTCAGATTTACTCCGCTAAAAACTTACGGCTAAAGGTGTGACCCTGGAAGGTCCTCAATTCTCAAGTTTCAATTCTCAAGTTTCAATTCTCAATTCACAATTCTCAAGTTTCACAGGAGTCATCCACCAATAAATCGGATAATGTCGCGCTCAGAATTACCACACATTTTGCAGATCCGATTGCGCGAAATCACAGGAATATTCTCAAGCCACATTATGTGTTTGATTTTATGCTTGATCTGTCATATATTCTTACCAGTAAGATTAATCAAAATTTTCAAAAAAATATAACAGAATCAAGAGCCTGATCGGAGTGTTTGGATGAATACCTTAGCTACAACCAGAATGTCCTCAAAGGGACAAGTCGTCATTCCTGAAGAAATCAGGGATAAACTTGGACTTACAAGTGGTTCTCAATTCATAGTTCTCGGTGAAAATGATGTCATTATAATGAAAGCGATCACACGCCCGTCTATGCGAGATTTTGATACCCTCATCAAAAAAGCTCGGCTACAGGCGAAATCTGCAGGAATGACTCGAGCAGATGTTTCAAAGATCGTTGCTGAGGCTAGAGGGACAAATTGAAACTGATTTTAGACACAAACGTTTTTGTCTCAGGCATTTTTTTCTCTGGACCACCTTTCAAAATTATTGATTATTGGCGACGCGGAAACGTTTCTCTTATGATATCCCCGGATATCATAGATGGATATCAGCGTATAAGTGAAAAACTATCCATACAATTTCCAGAAGTTGAACTTGAACCATGGATTGAACTTTTGATGTTGAAGGCCAAATTAATAGATGCACCGCCATTTTTAGAAAGCGTATGCGAAGACCCTGATGATGATAAATTCTTAGCTTGCGCAGTTGCATCAAAAGCCAATGTTATTGTGAGTGGAGATAAACATCTTCTTGCCGTTTCCGGGCATCAGGGTATTACAGTCTTAACTCCCCGGACCTTCGTTAATATTTACTTTTAGCCAACGCCATTCAGTTAAGATTTAATGTGGAAGGAAGCCTCCGGCTCAATCATTCCCAGTTCTCAATTCACACTTTACTACTAGCAATTCTTGTCGATCGTCATTCACAATTGTCAATTCACCATTCACCATTAAACAGTCTTCTTTAAAACATGAAACAACTATGAAAAATTTCTGTAAATTTTGAAATATACTTGATTACTACTTCTGTATAATCTATTTTGTCGACGTAAAATCGCGTTAACAGTGGGTATGTAGGGTTAATGATAGTCTTCTCCATTGGGCATTTTTGCAATAAATGAGTAAATTTCTCAGATATAATGGACCACTCTATCGAAGACCAAATCAAAAACCTTAAATTGAATTTCTGGTGTGATTTATTCTTCTTAAGGTAGTCATTGTTGATTTTATTATTTGTAATTAGCTTTGATAAAGATAGTTAAGCGCCAGCGGCACCGTTTATTTTATTCAAAAACAGTAAATTGAGTTGGAAATATCTTATTATAGGATAACATGGGATGGATTTTGAATACTCTTGCTTTATCAGCTATCGACAAGCAGATAGTGATCTGATGGGAAAATTTATTGATCAATTGGTTAGTGCATTAAAGAGTGAGATCAATGTATTGCTTTCAAATATGCCTATTTACCGAGACCGAGAAATGATTTCTGGGGGAACGTTTTACAATGATGAGTTGGAACAAGCGTTGTGTAAAAGCGTCTGCATGATAGTTGTCTATACACCGACGTATTTCCATGAAAAAGACACCTTTTGCGCTCGGGAATTTAAAATCATGGAACAATTGGAATGCCATCGACTAGAACAGTTTAAGGATCATAAATTCTGCAATAGGGGTTTAATTATTCCACTGATTTTAAGAGGTATGAATTCTTTTCCTCAAAAAATTAAAAGGAGAAGACATTGTTACGACTTCAGTAGGTTTACTCTGAGTGAAAACCCACTGAAAAGACACAAACGTTATTGCAAGATTATCAAAAAGATTGCAGAATATATTTTCGATCGGCATCAGGAGTTGATTTCGAATATTGCCTGCCCATGTGACGCATGCTCAGCATATCACCTACCGAAAGATATAGAAATTCGGAATTGGTTAAAGCAATTCATTCCACCACCACAGCTTTTTCCGGGGCGTTAATCATTATAATGAAATCTCACCGACCACGCATTATCACATTTTATTCCTACAAGGGTGGGACTGGTAGAACTATGGCACTTGCGAATATAGCTTGTGTTCTCGCGCGTGAGGCATCAAGTGATGGTGGTGTCTTGATGATAGATTGGGATTTCGAAGCCCCCGGCCTTCCCATGTATTTCCAAAAAAAATTTACAAACCTTTATGGCAATGAAAATTACGCAGCTGAAGAGCTTCGGAGTCATTGCGGTCTTTTGGATTTATTCTGTCACCTAGATGAATTGATTCGAGTTCCTCAAGCATCAAATAGGATAGACGAACAGGTTATACAAAAGATTATTGATGACTTGGATCTGGACACTTATATTCAGGAAACTGATATTTCTGGACTTAGTTTACTCACTGCTGGATCACAGGGTGCGAACTACGAGACGCTTGTAAAGACCTTTGATTGGAATAATTTTTTCAATCGATCACCTTCGCTAATTCCTAAGCTCATGAATCGGCTTGGGACGAAATTTTCGTATATATTGGTTGACTCACGGACTGGTTACACCGATATCAGTGGAATTTGCACAATGCTACTTCCGGAAATTCTTGTTCTTGTCTTTACTCCAAATTGGCAGAGTCTAACTGGTGTGCTGAATCTTATCGCTCCGGCCACCCAATATCGTTGCGAGTCTGATGATTTACGACCAATGGTGGTATTCCCATTACCTTCGCGAATCGAAATGGGGGAACTGGATTTACGAGAAGATTGGCGGTTAGGAAACGAAAAGGAAGGCATCATTGGCTACCAAAGCCAGTTCAACCATATCTTGACAAAAGTGTACGATTTGCCGCCGTGCGATCTCACAAACTACTTTGATGAGGTTCAGATCCCTTACATCGCTCGGTATGCATATGGCGAGGAGATCGCTGTCTTAAAGGAAAGAAGCAGCGGTACATTGTCACTGAGCCACGCTTACCAGAATTTTAGTAAGTGGTTAATTAACTCACCCGGGCCGTGGAATGAGAGCTGGAAGCCTTCAGTAGAAGAGACCCTGAAGAAGGAGCGTTCATATACAGATAAATCACCAATACTCTTTATTAGCTATACTCACGATTCGCCCGAACACGAAAAAAAGGTATTGGAGTTCTCTGAGCAACTGCGAACGGATGGGATTGATACACGCATTGATGAATATTCGCCTTGGCCCGAGGAAGGCTGGTCTCATTGGATGAAAAAACAATTGCATGAGGCTGAATTTGTCTTGATGGTTTTTACTGACACCTATTGCCGACGCATTACCGGTGAAGAGGAAGCCGGTATCGGTAAAGGTGTGTGTTGGGAAGCCAAATTGATATACAATGACCTCTACGTCAACAAACTGTACATCTCCAAATATATTCCTGTGCTTTTCAAGGGAGGGAAATGTAAACATATCCCTCCAGTCTTACGCGGGCACACTGTATTTGCGGTAGATTCTCAAGAGGGATATGAGGATCTCTACAGGAGGCTGACTAATCAACCAAAAGTAAAGGTAGGTCCATTGGGGAAGCTAAAGAAGTTTTCAGGGTTAAAGTCTCTGATTCCATCAAATCCCTTAGTGAAAGGAACCGCAGAAACTCCACCAAAAAACATTCTCAGTTTTTTTGTTTCGTACGTACACGGCGACTTGAACGAAGAAAATCTTGCAAGGTTTCTCCATACTAATTTTGTAGCAGCAGGACATGAATCCTTTATCGATATAAGTATTTCTTTTGGTACAAACTGGGTGGCAGAAATCAAAAATCGAATTAGCTGGTGCGACTGCTTGGTCGTCTTACTTTCCGAAAACTCAATGCAGAGCGAAATGGTACGAACTGAAATACGGCTTGCACATCTAGAAAAAAGCCAAACTGGTAAACCGAAGATCATTCCTATACGAGTCGGCTATTTTGGGCCGTTAGAGTATGAAATGCACCTCTGTATTGGTCAACTACAATATTTTGAATGGAGCAAACCCCAACAGTCAGATCAGCTTTTTGAAGATATAATAAATGCCGCACATATTGAAGGAGATCATGAGCCAGTCGCACTGGGTGAACGTCTTAGAAGCAGAAGTGTACCAAAGCCTATCAGTGATAATTCCCCACCACAGCCGTTTCTTGATACCCGGTCTGCATCTATACCTGGAGGAACGGTTAGTTATGATGATCCCTATTATATTAATCGGACCGGAGATGATGTAGTAGTTGATTTAGCTTCAAATTTCGGAAAAACGCTGGTAATTAAGGGGCCAAGGCAAATGGGCAAAAGTAGCGTCTTATTACACTATCTCTCCAAATGTCAAAATGAAGGCAAGAAAATCGCATTTGTTGACTTTCAGATATTTTCCTCAGAGGATTTCTCAAGCTATACAACGTTTTTATCTCGACTTGCCTGGGTGCTGCAACATCGATTGAAAATTGATGCTGATCCTCCCTCGATCGATTCACAATTCGAAATGGGGCAATTTATCGAGCAAAAAATCTTTAATGTGATAAATAGCCCGATTGTAATCGCTTTCGACGAGGCCGATCGATTGTTTTCCCAAACCTATCGTGCGGATTTTTATACGATGTTGAGGACATGGCACAACAGTCGATCCCCGCTTACCCCAGTTTATGATAATCTTGATTTAGCCTTGGTCATATCAACGGAACCGTATTTGTTGATTAACGAAGCGGACAGATCGCCGTTCAATGTTGGTCGTACAATTGAGATGGAACCCTTCACATTGGATCATTATTTTGAACTTAATAGGTTCTATCAAGACTTGCTTTCTTCCGCCGAAGTCAAGGAATTGTGGGATTTACTTCAAGGTCAGCCTTATCTGACAAGATTGGCTTATTATCGCTTGGTTGCTCCTGATAAATGTACGTTCCGCAACCTCATAGAAAATGCCGATGACGAGCGCGGACCTTTTGGAGATCACCTTCGCTCACTTCTTATCAATCTCCACGGAAATTCAAAACTATTAAGCGGCATGAAGAAAGTTATCCACAATGGATCTCTGCCTGACCAAGATACCTACTACAGACTTTACGGAGCAGGTCTTATCCGACACGAACAACATCGAGTCAATCCAGCTAATCTCTTATATGCGCGTTTTTTCCGGGATGCCCTATGACAACACCACGCAGTCCATCCATACTTCAGGTTGGGGGTACTGTCTATGCTGATCGACATATATATATTACTCGACAGGATATCGAGGATGATTTATATGATAGTCTTGGGAAAGGGGAATACTGTAACATCTTGTCTTCAAGACAAATTGGTAAATCAAGTATAATGAGTAACGTTGCGCTACGACTGAGGGATGGCGGAAGCCGAGTCGCAGTTATTGATGTTGCGGGAACGTTAGGATCTCCTGAAAAAGCTGTTGTATGGTACCAGGCTTTGCTTGGAAAAGTGGCCTCAGAACTCGGTTTGAAATGTATCATCGATCAATGGTGGGATGCACAAAAGGTGGATGCTGCCAATCTGAGGTTCTTACGCTTCTTTCGTGATGAAATTTTATCTGAATCCGTTGATCCAGTTGTGATATTCGTGGATGAGATTGATAGTACGCTTAGTCTGGATTACACGGATGATTTCTTCACTGCAATTCGCACCATGTACAACGAACGTGGGCTTGTACCAGCTTACCGGAAGATTACATTTTGCTTAGTCGGCGTGGCCAGTCCGAATGAGCTGATTAAGGACCGTCGAACAACACCTTACAACATCGGTAAATCATTAGAAATCCGGTATTTCGATTCCGTCAAAGATGACCTTTCTTTATTGCGAAAAGCTTTGTCAAAGGAGCCAGAAATTGGAGATCAACTCCTGAATGTGATACTCCAGTGGACTGATGGACATCCCTATCTAACATTGTTTCTTTGCGAGAAAATAATCGAACGACAATTAAGATCAGGTGCTGAGGTTGCCAAGTTAATGGAACAACACTTCAGTAATGTTGGAATTATTTCTTCAGACGTTCACTTCCAACAAGTCACTAAATTTTTAGGAAGTCGGGTTGAGGATAAATTCTCCGCTTTAAAGCTATATAAGCGTATCTTTCCAAACAAAAATCTGCCAGATGAAACAACTTCAGCCCATATTGAATTAAAACTTTCCGGCTTAATAAGACGTAATCAGGAAGGCAATATTTTTATTGCAAACAAAATTTATCAGAAAGTCTTTAATCAAGAGTGGCTTGAACGAGAATTAGATAGACTAGACCGCCATTATAAAGAGGATATTAAACGATGGCTTGAATCCGGTAAAAAATCTATAGACACTGCGTTAACTGGGGATTTACTGGAAAAGGCGCTTTCATGGGCAGCAGATAGAGATGACTTATCTGATGATGAGAGAGAGTTTTTGGAGTTCTCCAGAAAATACAATAGCCAATTATTTGATGAAAAACAAAAAGCACGAGAATTAAAATTAGAGGCAAAATATGGGACAATTTTTAAAAGATTATCAGTTGTATTATTAATATTATCAATTTTAGCTATTTTAATTGCTTTTTATGCTGGCACGCAACGGAAGTTGGCAGAAGAGCAGGAAGCAATCGCCATCTCAAATGCAAAGATAGCTGAAGAAAATGCAAGAAAGGCCCAACAGCAGGAAGTAATCGCAATTGAGAATGCACAAAAAGCTGAAGACGCTAAACTTAAGGAGGAAAAGCAAAGAAAAAAAGCTGAAGAGGCAAAACTTAAGGAAGAAAAACAGCGAAAGTTAGCTGAGGCAAATGAAGAAAAGGCCAAGATACAGGAAGCGATTGCCATTGTAAACGCGAAGAACGCTGAATTGGCAAAGAATGAGGAAGAAAAGCAGCGGAAGATAGCTGAAGAAAATGAAAGAGAGGCCCAAAATCAGGAAGCAATCGCCAACACAAATGCGGAAAGTACTCAAAAACAAAAACTGAAAGCAAACAAGTTAAAAAATGCGTTTCGTTTTGCATCATTGGCACTTGAGAACAATGAATATGATCCTACAATAGCTCTTCGGCTAGCACAGGAGGCGTGGGAAATAAAAAATGAAATCATAGGAAACAGCAAAAACTCTGGTGGCACTGCTGCAAGTGAAGAAGATAAGAAAACATTTGAGGTCATAGATGACACGATTTATAGAATTTACCGAGAGAATGAGTTTTATTCAGCATTTATCAAAACCAAAGAATCTTCGGCAGTATCCGTTCTATCCTCAAATCAAAAAGAAACACTCGTTAGATCAAACCATAACAATGTTGAACTAAGAGACTTAGAAGGATATATAGTGTCTATATTAGTGGGTCATGAAAAACAGGTCACATCTGCAGTTTTCTCTGCCAATGCAGATTCTATACTCACCGGTTCTGATGATCATACAGCGCGTCTATGGGATCGCAACGGCAACGAAAAGGAAAAATACATAGGTCATGATGGAACTGTGCGAGCAGTTGCGTTCGATCATGAAGGTAAGTTCGTGCTAACCGGATCCGATGATTACACGGTACGACTATGGGATCGCAAGAACGGTAAACAGATACGAAAATTCATAGATCCTGATTCGCCGGTTTATTCTGTAGCTTTTGACTTGACGAATAAGATAGTCGCAGTCTATGCGAATAATAAATCGGTACGAATTTGGAATCAGAAAGGACGATTGGAAAGCGGGTTTAAACTAACATTAAACAATATTACGTGTGCGGAAGTCTCTCCTAATGGTCAAAGCATACTAACTGGATCAAGTGACGGTGTAGTACGTCTATTCGATATCAATTCAAAACTTCTAAAATCGTTTAGAGCACATGATACTCCTATCTCTACTGTGTTGTTCTCTAATGATGGGAGAGTCATATTTACCCGATCAGAAAAAAATGTGGTCATAAAGTGGAAACTAATGGGAAATATGCCCCAAACTCTTAAGGGGCATCAAGGTTCTGTTATAGCTGTTGCGTATCATCCCAACCGAAATCTTATTGTAAGTGGTTCTTCAGACAACACTGTTAAAATTTGGGATCTAAATGAAATTAATGAACCGAAAACTATAGCTGGGTTTTCTGGTGCTGTTCGTTCAGTCACTTTTGGCCCTGATTATGAGTGCTTTTTGGTAAATACGTCTAAAGGACCTCCACAGGTGTTTGACCTGGAAGGCAAGGGAATTCCCGATGAAAAAGACAAATTTAAGTCGGTCCCATTATCCCCAATTCAATCTGTTAAATTTGCTGCCGATGGAAACTTTATCCTAATAAAAACGGATGATGGTAGTTTAGAATTGTTAAGCAAGACAGGAGAAGTGCAAAAAAGGTTTCATGATCTTTTACGCGGTCCGGTGCAATCAGCGATATTCAGTCCCGACGGAGAATCTATAATAGCTGGGTTCAACAATGGGAAAATACGAAGTTGGAATTTGAATGATAATTCTACAGATTCTTTCGAGTTTAGTACGGGTGTAGATGCTCGTGTTGTGGAGACGCTTTGTTCACCAAGTGGAAAGGTAATTGCTACTTTATTGGGTTACAAAATTTTAAAACTATGGGAATTGAATGGTAGCATTGGCTTTGGGCTAGATAAAAAGGTAGATATTAAGTTGGATCAAGATACTAAAATTCGTTCAATCGCATTTTCTCCTAATGGAAAATTGATCCTGACGGGTTCTGATGATGCTCTCATTCGCTTGTGGAATCTTGATGGACGATTACTTCGAGTTTACCGTGGCCATCAGGGACCAATTCGATCAATCGCCATTGAAAACACGGAATCGCAGGATAAGGATGTTCGATTTGTCTCGGGATCTGAAGATAAAACAGTGCGCATTTGGACGCTCGATAAAGCCTTACCCGACTTCTTGGAAAGTGATGATCTGGCCAAGTTAACCTCAGAACAAAAAGAGGAATTCGGTATTCAGGATGAATAATTACCTAAAAAATGTGTCTTTTTATGTAATAGTACCATTGCTTATGATCCTGTTAAATAGACAGACAGCCTGTGGAAATGACGTGAGTGAGACAAAATGGTCAGATGTGAAGATGGAATCGGAAGCAATAATCTTGGACATCGTAAAACCACTGGCACGAGTACCAGAAATAAAAGATGCAAAGATTAAAGAAGAGACATATAAAATAAGCAAGATTGAGTATGGCGGACGTGTTGATTTATTGAAAAAATTCGAAGATTTACTCAAAGATAAGACAATGAAAATCAGTCAAATTAAAGCACTCTTTGCCCAGGTTGGGAATGAACTCAAGAGCAGAGGATATTATTTAACAGATGTCCAGCCCAATTTTAACAAGATCGCCCAAGAAGTCTTAGTGCTGAATTTGAACCTTTGCCGTTTCGGTGATCTAAATTTTTATCGCGCTTCCCAAGGTGAGAATGATGATGTTACGATTGTTCCTGGCAATTTCAAGTATGGTCAAAAATCAAGATCACAATATGATGACTGGTATTTTAGTGAGAGAAAATTCAAATCTAAAATGAACTTCCAACCATATGAAATTTTTGATTATCGCCGACTACATGAAAAAGTAACAGCGATCAATAACTATGCCTATCTATCGCTAATCACATCCTTACAACGTAGAACCGAGAAAACTGAATTCAAGACAGGAATTTTTGAAGGTCAAGTTATTGACATTGACTTCTTAGTCAATTCGGACACGCCAATACATTCCTCTTTCCAAATTGATAATACGGGTACAGATGAGACTAATGAATGGCGAGGGCAGATTGATGTACAGATAAACAGCATTGTTGATCTCTTTGATTCATTGAATTTTAATCTTACCACAGCTTTGGACGGATCGGTAGTTGCAGGTACGGGAAGTTATACAACAATATGGGGAAATTATCAGAAGCATCTTGTGACTATTTATGGAGGAGCTTCCGATTTAGGTGTTGATGATATTGTTACTAGTCTTGACAACGATGGTGATGGCTGGTTCGTCGGGGCCAAATATCAGTATAACAATGTTCCTGTTCCCTATTTTCTTAATGGGATTTTTCCAGATGCAGAATCAAATGTCGCACTAGGCATGACCCACCAAAACAGCAGAAACCAATTGTTGAGTCAGGGAACCACCCTAACCAACCGGGAAATAACACTAACCCCATTTAGTTTCGCATTGAATTTTTCCCATGCTAAAGAAGATAAGTGTTTTGGGAGGAATGCCTTATCGTATTCACTTCACATGCATTTCGATGGTTTTTTAGGGGCCGACAGCGATGCCGAATTTGATAATTTTCGGCGTGGCGCCAGTGCTGACTATTTCTACTCACAGCTTCATCTTTCTAGAATTCAGCAACTTCCCCGTTCCATTTTCAAAGGAGGTATCCTCTATATTAGAGCAGATACTCAATTCACCAATGACAACCTTGTCTCTGTTGAACAAAAGGCTATCGGTGGGTTTAACACTGTCCGGGGTTATCGTGAACGCGAGTTTTTCGGTGACAAAGGTACAAATTTGTCAATCGAGTTCCGTACCTCTCAACCTGTATACGAACGTTTTAGAAATGAAGAAAATTGGTTTAAAAGGATATATGATAGAGGGTTAAGCAATAAGCAGTACCTTCTGTTTGCTGATTACGGTCATGTCGAAACGAATAAGCCGTTACCAGGAGAAGATAGAACGACCGATATTGCCGGTGTCGGATTTGGGGTACGGGTAAGATTGGGTGATTACTCCCATTTACGTTTTGATTATGGATTTGCATTAAACAATGATATAGAGGGAGCGGATATTGATAGCGGAAGAGCGCATGTGGTTTTTAAAGTTGGGTTTTAAGAAAAAGCAAAAAATAATTTGACCACGGATTTACACGAATGAACACGGATAGAAAATAACTATTTTAAGGGTGGAGTGTTATGAAAATAAGAATATGTTTGACACTGTATTGCATGATGTTTTTGGCGACGACGTGTATTCATTCTAATCCGCTGCCAATTGGTGGAAATGTAGTTGGGGGAAGTGCGGCGATATCGGTTACACCGGATGGAGGAACGATGAATATTAGTCAATTTAGTCAAAATACGTCAATCAACTTTGATTCCTATAATATCGGTGCTGCAAACACGGTGAATTATTTCCAACCAAATGCGAGTTCAGTTGCGTTAAATCGGGTAGCGGGTCAGGATCCAACGCAAATTTTAGGGGCTCTTAACGCAAATGGGATTGTTTACTTAATAAACCCCAACGGGATCGTGTTCGGTGAATCTGCGCGAGTTAATGTCAATGGTTTGATTGCCGCTTCGTTTATGGATGATACGATTGATCTTGATAATAAAGAGGCATTGTTAGAACGAGCTTCTGGAAACGTAGTTAATAACGGAAATATCGTTGCCGATGCATTTGCGATTCTGAGTGGTCAAGAAGTAGTCAATACTGGCTCAATCACATCAGCCCATACAGCTTTATTAGCTGGTGACACCCTGCATATCGATAATTTTGGCGGCGCTCCGGTATTTCTCACTTATGATAACAGTAATCCGGTTGATGATCCATTATTTCCCCGATATAGAGTAGAAAATTCAGGTACGATCAAATCAAATGCGGGGGCGATAACGATTCACGGCGAAAAGTTAACAATTTCAGGTGAGATTGATGTGTCGGGTGAGAATGGAGGCGAAGTGGATATCGAAGGAACTGAAATAGAACTTGATGATATGGACTTGTTCGCAAATGGAATGTCGAATGGGGGTAATGTGAGCATACTTGGGTATGATTCTGATAATAGTATAGCATCATCAATTTATACTAACAGCAATTCATTTATTGACGTAAGTTCCACGGAATCGGGAGACGGCGGCACAGTGATTATAAAAGCTGAATCTGCCGTTGTTTTTTATGGGAAAGTAAAGGCTACGGGCGGGGAGTCTCAAGGAGACGGCGGATTCGTTGAGGTTTCGGGAACACAGTATTTGGAATTTAACGGCAATGTCGATCTGCGTGCTTCCAATGGAAAATTCGGTACCTTGCTTCTTGATCCTAATAACATCATTATACAAGCATCAGGTGGGGATACAAATATCGATACTAACACGGGAACGTTTTCTACGACTGCCGATAGTTCTATCCTGAGTTCTACAACCATTTTCGATCAATTAGAACTTGGAAATTTGATTATTCGAACCGGTACCGGAGGGATGAATTTGGAGGCAGGAAATATCACAATTGATGCGACTATAACTGCCCCTGCAAATAATAGCAGTCTAACACTGGAAGCTCATAATGATATCGTTGTGAATGCAGATATTGATTTTAGTGCAAGTAGTGGTGATGTAATGCTAAAGGCTGATGGGATTGATAGTAATGATATAGGAGCAATTTCGGGTACTGGAAAAATCATCTTGGATTCGGGTGGGCTTTTTCTGTCGGCCGCCTCTGGAATCGGAACATCGGTACAACAACCTATCAATACAGAAACAAGTAAGGTAGATATCGTTAATACTACGTCTGGTGATGTTTTTATATCAAATGAGGGGGCACTGGTTTTGATTGACCTCAATATCGATGGATTTTCGTTATCTTCTACAGGGGAGGCTGATATCACTTCGGATGACAGGTTGATCGTCAATAATCCAATTTCTAATACTGGAAGTTTAACATTGACCTCAGGGAGTCAACTGGATATTGATGCGGATATTTCTGCAGAAAATATTTCTATCAAAGGTAGCAATGATCATCTAATAAGAGTCAGTGGAGTTTCACTCGCCTCAGATCGTAAAGTGTTTTTGTCTAATGTTGATCGTGGAACGTTAACTCAAGATAAAGATAATTTAGATGATTTTACTATATCCGACACTCTAATGTCTGTATTTGAAAATAATAGTATTACTTTGAACGAGCAAACGAAAGTTGATGTTGTCATAGAAGGCAACCAGTGGGAAATAATCAATGGTAATGCAGTTTATCTGCTTCAGGTAGAACAGGATAATCAAAGTAATAATATTATAAAAATTTACGAAAAATTCGGATCAGTCGAATTTGCCAATAGACCAGTATTATTAGATATAGGGAATACTTCAATTTCAGCAGGAAAAACGATCAATATTAAAGGAAGCATTGAGTCGGAGACGCAACAGGATTTGAGGTTGGAATCTACAAATATATCTGTAAATTCAATAGGAGGTAATGATAACATGCTAGGTAGTTTTGAGGCATTGGGGAATTTAAAAGTTTCGGGCGATATCATAACTTTAGGGCGGCAAGATTATGGCCGTTCATTACAAATCGAAAATAATACTATTTCATTAAAGTCGAGTTCTAATGTAACTTTAAATGGTGCGATCTTTTCATTCACTAACGAAAAAATTTCACTAGAAGCTAATAAGATATTTTTCAATACCGCTGGGAAAGTCATTTTAAGTAATATAGGAGCTGGAGAATTAAATGTAAAAAGTATTGGAAATTTTCCAGAGATTGCAATTCAGGGTAACATTATTACGAATGGTAATCAGATATATGAGGGTGTGGTCAATATATCTACGTTTCGCTCACCAGATTTCACCATAGAGTCCGGTAGTGGTGATATTACATTTAATCAAGATGTTGAAGTAAATATCGATAGACCTGGGACTGGCGAGGATGATATGTTAAAAATTGTCATGAAAACAGCAGCCAACGGGCATGTTCATTTTCTCGGGGGCTCTACCCTGGAAATCAAAAATAAATCGATCGAATTAGTAAATCCGATTGAGATTGATATAAGTAGTAATATCAATATCGATGGCGAAATAAGTGTAAATAGTCCAGCATCAAAAGTCGATCTTAAGATTAACGGGGAAGTAAATTTTCAAAAAGAATTGAATGTTCAATCAGATAATGGTGAAATCATATTTAATAGTCAGATAGTGGCCTCGAAAACCGGAGCGGTCTTATCTATTATTGGAGAAAAACTTATCTTAAATGGGGCTGTTGGCAAAAAAAATAACAATATTGAATTAATCTCCATAAATGTGAACAGTTTGGATGTTGAAAATGACCTCGTTTCACAAGGAGACATTGTTATTAGATCATTAGATCCCAGTCTTTCTTGGAATTTGGGAGTCGGCACAAGTCAATCAGATAAATTAGAACTTTCAGCAGAAGAATTAAGCGGAATTTCTACAGGAATAGGCGGGGTGCTTAGGATTGGAACGGAGGCCGCTGAAACAGGGAGCATTAGTGGAATCGTTAATATTCCATTAAGCATTGAAAATATATCATTGTCTGCAAACAATATCTCCAGTGATGATAAGAGTGGTTTGACATTGGTAGGAGATTTGGCGCTACGTACTTCAGGGAATATTGATTTAGGTTCACGGAATAACAATTTTTCAATTTTAGCTGCTGACTCTTCAACAGGTGATATCACTATTGGTGATATTGACGGATTCATTATTGGAGCGGTTGACCAAATCGAAGGATTAAGTGCGAATCGAATCATTGCGATACTGGGAGGTGAGCCAATAACCATTCGCGGTGTGAATGTTAAGACAACAAACGGTTTTTTCGGCCAAATCGATATGGGGTTAAGTCCTCTAAGAATCGAAAATGGACCAGTAATTTTAGAGATCGGATTATCTGGAGAATCTGGATCAGGAGAGATCTTAGTGGGTGGGATGATAACATCGTCGACAAATCAAGACTTAACAGTCGGACAAAATTTATCTAAATTTGATGCGCAGGTAAATTCAGAGAAACGACCTCAAATGAATGTTGTGGTGAATGGCGGCGTTAACAATATTGGAAATTTTGCAGTTAGTAGTAATATTCAAATTGGTGGTGATGTTATGACAAAAGATTCTCAGGAGTATAAAGGAGAAGTGGTGCTACTTTCAAATGTCAAATTTAATTCTAATAATTCTGATATAATCTTTCATAAATCCATTGTTTCAACACTAGGACGGGTGGCGATAGCTGCAAATAATATTGTTATTAACGGAGACATTGAAATTCTCCAAAATATAGCGATCGAGACAGATCAAACTATTAGTATCGAGAATAAATTAACAACGAATGGTAGTATAATGATTAAAGCTGCTGATATGGAGTTTGGTGTGAACAGTGAAATCGAAGCCCAAGATCTGATAACATTATTGTCAAGTAATAATATGGATAGTTGGATTTTAGGGGGTGTGGGAAATGAAAATAATGATGCCAATGTATTGGAATTAACCAACCAGGAACTTGGAAAACTACGATTTAATGGGAATGGAAACGTAAGAGAAATTCTGATTGGAAATCAGGATACGGGTAATATTACCATTAAATCACAAATCGACATCAATCCGGAAAATAAAGTAAAAGGATTAACTTTATCCGCAGCAGAGATTACGGACGGTGAGCTAGGGAGCATATCGTTTGCTGGCAACCTTAGCCTAAATACTTCGGGAGACATCCGACTTGATTCAATGCATAATGATGTTAACACATTGAGTATAAAAACTACCGATTTAAATGGCCAAATAACGTTTAGAGACATAGATAATTTGACAATTGTAAAAGGTACAGAAGAATTCAAAGGAGGTATGCTTTCATTGTACATTGGTGGAGATCTAAACCATAATGGGAGTTCGGCAGTTGGCAAGTTTGACAAAGTCAATTTGACTGTTGGCGGTAAGATCGGTACGACTCGAACAGCGTTTAAGATTGACGCAAATAATCTAGAACTGGCGTCAACTAGAAATCCTGCCAATAACAATATTGATGAAACAGTATGGACTAATTTAAATGGTAAAATTGATAATGTGACGTTTGATAGTATTCAATCTCTACTGCCAGGTACAGTTATAGTTAATAATCGTGTGCTTTTCTCTCCAAACAGAATAGGTCAGACATTGGCACGTCAAGATTCTGAATTTGAACGGGACGTGCATGAATATACTCATTTTGGGAAATTCCAACCGACACTTTTTCTTGAAGATTTCGTAACCAGCAGAAAATCGTCCAATGCAAATCTACCTGAAGACATTGACGCTTTTGTTCAGATACGAAAACCGGATGATTGGCCGGTAATACTTGATGATACTGAAGATGTTAAAAATCAAAAGAAATAGGTCATGGCCAAATGTGTAGAAATTTCAACGTTGAGTTCAAATAACTAAAATTGCCAATTATCAACGACTAATTGCGAATCATTAATTTTTATTCGTTTTTCATTCACAATTGACAATTTAAGTTAGCCCCAGTGCGGCTTAACTTGATAGTATAGGTAGTGTATTCTAATTTGTTGCAAATTTGTTGGTAATAAATTTCCAAGATATCTCGAATAAGGAGCGTGTCTCGTTCGTAGTACCGCCTTCAGGCGGAAGTTTTGGGAGAGCTTCAGCGATCCTGGGTTGAGATGTCCTCGCTGAAGCGTCGTTAAGACTTCCGCCTAAAGACGGGACTACGAACCTTACCCCGTCCGAGTTTTTCGTTGATTTGATTGTATAAGCACTTGTATTTTAAGTTACAATTGATGTGAGACGAAAACCCTGGCGAAGCCGGTTAAGTTCATAGTATAGGTAGTGTTTTCTAAGTTGTTGCAATTTCAGTTTTTAATAAATTTATATGATATCTCGAATAAGGAGCATGTCTCGTTTGTAGTTCCGTCTTCAGGCGGAAGTT
>JAJFLO010000040.1 GCA_021772675.1 Verrucomicrobiota bacterium
CAGAATCTCTTGATAAGGAGTGTGTGTTGGTTTGTAGTCCCGTCTTCAGGCGGAAGTTTTACCGACGCTTCAGCGAGTGCGTGCTACTATTGACTCGCTAAAGCTCATCTGAGGCTTCCGTCTAAAGACGGGACTACGAACCTTACCCCGTCCGAGTTTTGCGTTGATTTGATTGTATAAGCACTTGTATACTTAGTCGTTACTATTTGCAGATAAAAACCTCGGCGCAGCCGGTTAATTTAATAGTATAGGAATTTGTATTCTAAGTCATTCTAATTTCAGATTTTAAATAAATTTTACAGAATCTCTTGATAAGGAGTGTGTGTTGGTTTGTAGTCCCGTCTTCAGGCGGAAGTTTTACCGACGCTTTAGCGAGTGCGTGCTACTATTGACTCGCTAAAGCTCATCTGAGGCTTCCGTCTAAAGACGGGACTACGAAGCTTACCCCGTCCGAATTTTGCGTTGATTTGATTGTATAAGCACTTGTATTCTTAAGTCGTTACTATTTGCAGATAAAAACCCCGGCGCAGCCGGCTAATTTAATATTTTTCATATTCTGTTTTACTCTTATCTAGCAGTCCGACAGACTGCTATCCTGGATTTTTCATAAACTTTCTATTACGAATCGTCATATCACATAATATCAACGAGTTATAAAGTTCTTCGAGTTCGAAATAGTTTCCACCACGGCGGATTTTTAACACTATTCTCTCCGAGCTGGAAGCCTGCACGCAAATAATATTCATAACTCATTGATCTCACGCAATCTAATGACCCTCACTACGAAAATTTATGAATTATTCAGGTTAGATATCAGAAATATCCGCTAGCCATTTTTCTGCACGGTTTTTTATTTCCAAAAAACGGTTCTCCGGCCAGGTTTCAATAAATGGGGGGAGTATCTGTTCGTTGCTAAAATGAATTTTATTTTGATTTTTACAGAAATTTGAAAGCGCATAAACTTTGCAAAACCAGCGCATATCTTCATCGTCAGTCTCAAGTTGTAAATACGCCTCTGTAAGTCTCGCCAAAATTTGAAGATCTGACGTCAGCACAATGTCACTAGTTTCGATTAATTTTATCGCTTTCAGCCATTCTTCAGCAGTAATATGATTATCGACGGATTCGTAAAATGTCAGAGTTATATTAATTGGATCGGCACACTTCGTTCTCATATTCTCAGGCATGAGAGATATGTTGGCATAATGAATTAATGGCATCAGGTCGCATTCTCCCTTTTCGTATTCAATTCCCTCTTCCCACAATGATCGTGCTTTTTCGATTTTTCCCTCGGCGAAGTAACTTATGCCGAGAATATGACAGATGTGACAGGCAGTTCCATCATCAATTCCTTTTCGTGACACATTTCCAAGCAATGATATAACCTCACTCCAATGTCTTTCCTCTGCGGCCCTACAGGCCAGGTCAAATAACACTCGAAAATGGTCGGGATATCGCTTGTGAAGCCATTTTTTTACGTCTTCAGCATCATTGCTGGAATATAAACGCTGCAATGCATATATGAGAGCAGCCAGATCTTCTGCCGTTTTGTCTTTTCCATGCTTAAAATTATGAATTAATTGTTGATAGTGTTCATAGGTGGAATTTTTTATCTGGGCCATTATTGCTAATGCGTGAGCATTAATAGCATTGGTCGGGTTAGTACAAAATATCAGTTTTAGAAAATCAGGTAGCTCCGAATGAAGACCAATTGGTTTGCCCGGAGATGCAAATGACGGTTCTTGTTCATCAAGAATTATAACATTAATTTTATTATTTTGAAACGTAATACATGCAAGATGGTTAGTATTTTCATCAGAAACAAAGGCGAAATGATCGGGAATTTTAATCTGATACAATTGAATAAAACCGTCCTCAGACGATTTAAATGCGGCAAGCTTGAATTCGCAACCATCAAAAAAGCAAACAAAAATCAAGGCGGATGCCAGCGATGTGAACATTGAATGATGAAGTTCATAATTCGAATCTTCCAATTTAACCGGTTTGCAGATTTTATCACTATTTGATTCAGCGTCAAGACTGAGGCATAATTCATCTGTTTCTTGCTGTGAATCATCTGGAGATTTATTTCTGAAAGGATCAAATAAATTTTCTATATAATGAGTCAAAAAGATTAAACCACCGCCATTCGGATGAGTGGACACTGAGCTGATATTTTGTCCATTTTTAACGCTGATATCCTTAATTAACCGCCCGTTTTCAGAGTAAATGTGAACATGATCAGATGTTCTGTTTGAGATGGCAATTGAATAGGTTTCTCCATTATTAAATATGAGGGGATATCCTGGAGATTTTATGCTTCGAACAATACGGTTTTCATTAATATTTATAAATTCACACGTTTCCTCTTCAAGCTTGTCGCATGGGTAAGAGTTTAAGAATAAATACCTGCTTTTGGGAAATAGCATTGCTTTTACAATGGTTCTGTCATCTGCTAGGTTTTTTCCTAATTCCTGAAAATCATACCAATTAAGAACATCAAGCGATTCCAGAGAAAGTTCGATGATACAACCATTCTCTCCGGTTATCCAGAGTGTATTGTTTGAATTGGTAACTATTGGTCTAAGTATCGGGGATGGGGTGTGGAGAATGATGCCATTTGTGAATTTTTCTTCACTTAGACTGTAGAATACCAAAAAAATCCAATGTTGATTAGAGTTTACGATTACAACTTGCTGATAATCGGGCAGTAGACAACCATTTGAGTAATCCATGGTCCAATTTAAGCCACTGCAGCCGTAGTATGGAGGCATTTTGTCAATGTTAATAATCGTAAATCGCAATTTCTTTTTGATCAGAGCAGAAATTTCTGTTATTTTTTCGAACCAATTTGCTGACATGGCATCATTTGTAATATCTGCAAGTTCGCGGGCAATTTCTTTGCAGGGGAAATAGTTTTTCTGGTTATAGTTTTCGGTATATCTAAGATTTAGAGTTTTTATCCTTTCAAATTTGCACAGTCGGATATCTAAATCTTCATAAAACATTTTGTATTCCACATTCAACCGATTGAATTTTAGTTGATTGAGAAGTTCACGAGCAGATGTCAAATCATCATTATCCAGAAGGCTGTCAATTTCCAGTAAGAGAGTTTCTATCTTATCATTTTCAGATATCAGCAGCATTTTTTCGACATGATTCAGAAACTCGCATGCCGCTGGTATCGATTGTAATTCTTGTACATAATGGTTTAACTCTGATAATATCAGCTGAGGATCAGCTTTTTTCTGAAATGCTTCTTTAGATTTACCAAACGTTAGAACTGCTTTTACGATTCTTTCCGGTTTTAATCGACTATGAGATGATATACCTTGGTCAACCCATATAAAATGTGGGTCATCAATCCGGTTCATGGTACTGAGGCGCTTCTCGGGTGATAGGTTGGAAAAGATTAATAGAGCCTCGTCCCGATTCCCACACCGGAATCGTGAAATGATTCGGGATATCTCAATTTCATCCTTTTGTAGTATCGCCCTTTTCTGAGAGTCATTCAGGCGTTGTCGTAGATTCTCTGCGTTTGCTCCTGCCGCAATTGCTTTTTTTAATAACTCAAGCTCTTTTATAAAGTCATTTTTTTGTTTTGCTCCATCAGCTTCTTGAAGAAGCTGTTTGATCTTTTTCATGCGTGTCTGCTTATCATACTTATCACAAATTTTTCGGGCGATTTTGTTCCGGGGATGTTCTGATAACAATTTATCTGCCAGCATTACCGCTTCTTTAAACTGGCTTTTTTCCCATGTTTGCAGAATCATGGTTTCTTGAGGTTCAAGCTTTTTCGCCTCTATAATTTCTATATCATTTTCGTATTTGTTTATCGTTGTGTTTAAATCGTCACGTTCAAAAGCCTTCAACGCTGACAATTGCCTTTTTCCACTGGCAACATCCTCTTGTGTTATGAAATATTTTAGAGCAATCAAACGAACTTCGAAACTTTGCGGAAGTGTGCTGCTACCAATTTGTTCAAGAGCTAGATTAATATTACCGCTACGCGCTGCTGCTAAGGCCAGAAAGGCCTTGATTCTCTTATCTTTCTTAATATTTGGAGAGAGTGATTCCGCCAAAAGTATTGCTTTGTTATAAGTGGCTAAATAGTCAATGAATAACTCTAGAAGTAATAGTACTGGTTCAATGCCGCCAAGGGATATCTCCAGAGCTCTTCTGCAATAATTTTCACATGCAGTATAGTCATATTCATCCAGAGCGTTTTTACTTAACTGCATCAGTTCGTTTTCTGATAAACCGGCAATATCCTGTAATTGTTCAGAATCTGGACGTGTAGATTTAGCATCTTTTTTCTTTAATGACTTCTTTGCAGATGTCGTATCACATGACATTCTGTTGACAATTGCCTCGTCAATCTGTGATTGGCACCACGATCTGGCATCTTCCTCAAGTTCATTCATATAAACGTGACAGGCATCGTCGTCGTAATGTTTTAGTTTTATGCCGATCAGCAGGGGATTTTCTGGATTTGATTGTTCAATAATCAGGCTGTCCCGAAAGTCGCGTATGAGTAAACTTTGTAATCGATTTTTTATCTTATAATAGCCCGATTTTTCTTTGCCTCTAATTTCCTTATTTGTTGGATTAACCTGATGAATCATCTGCACCAGATCGTAGGCTGTGAAGGAAGCTTTTCCCGAAAGCATAGTGTCAGGATCAAGCTGTTTTTTCTTATTTTTATGTCGTTTTTTAGCCATATAAAGGTATTTATGCAAGGTGGTAATTCGGCACCTTACATTAGTTTCAGAATTTCATGCTGTACGAAATTACAGTCACAAAAGGGACTGAGAATATTCGCTGTATGCATATTTTGAGTATGAAATCGTATAAATCCACCATGCTCATATGATACTGTTGCTTAATTAATTCGAAGGAATACCTGAATCCGTGACGGTAGGTTCAAGACGAAATAACTATTAGGTGAGCCTCTTGCAAAACTCTTCCCGGCCGGATTTCGGCGCAAGGTGCACATCTGCAAAATTTGCATATAAAGCACATAGCACCAAGGCTATGCGCATTAATATGCAATTTTCGCACCTGCACATCTTTCACTCAAAATCAGTCTCAGGCATAGTTTTGCAAGAGGCTCAGGTATTATACAAATTAGCAATATGTCGCCACTTCGCGGAGGCTTTCTTTAAATGCATTTGCTTCGTTAGTAAGCAGTTGCAGTAGTCACTACAGCTAAAGACTTACTGCCTGGCAACTACATTCAAAGAAAACCTTCACGGATTCAGGGAATATTCAAAACTTGAACGACGTATAACATTCTCTAATGACGTATAACGTTCTCTAATAAAGTAAAGTTGGGTGGTTCTGAAGTCCATATTTCAATGTGCAGGTGATCCTTAAATTGAGTCCGTATTCAAAATGTGGGTGGCAAATAGTAAATCGTTCGCCGCGGCGAATGAATAACATATGCCCAGTCTGTAATTGCCACGCTACTATTACTTCAACTCAGGAAGTTCAGGAACCACTCACATTTTGAATACGAACTCCAATAATTGAAAAATCAAGCCGAAGGTTGACACTTATCCTGAATTAGGGATTTGTTGCCCTGCTTCCATCGGAGCCTGTCTTATAACGCCCGGCTGAACTCCAAAACAACACAGTAGAAACGTTACCCGATATTTGAGAACATGCACTCGAATTAATTCCTGGTGTGGTCAAGCATGGGCATTAGAGATTTTCAAACAGGCTCTGGCTATAAAAAAACGACTTGGTCTAACCGAGAATCAATGAGCCGAAAATACATTTTAATCCGAACGGGTTAAGCCTCTTCAATGAGTTTTCTAAACCTCTGAAACAAGTATTGAGGATCATGAGGGCCGGGACCGGATTCAGGATGATATTGTACCGCAAACATCGGTTCTTTTTTGTGTCGTATACCCTCAATGGTATTGTCATTCAAATTAACGTGGGTGATTTCCAGGTTGTCCAGATTAGATGTGTCAGCATCAATTGCAAAATTATGATTTTGTGAGGTGATTTCAATCTTTTCGGTCGTCAAGTCTTTAACCGGATGATTACAGCCATGGTGACCAAATTTCAGCCGATAGGTTTCCCCACCGCATGCAAGCCCTAATAATTGGTGTCCAAGACAAATACCCATAATCGGGACTTTGCCGATCAATTGCTTTGCATTATCAATTGCGTAGGAAACTGCTGCCGGATCAGCGGGTCCGTTTGAAAAAAATATGCCGTCTGGTTTAAGTTTTAAAACTTCCTCAGGAGTTGTTTTTGCTGGGACAACGGTTACGTCCATACCACATATTCGCATATTTCTGAGAATATTGTATTTAATACCAAAATCGTATGCAACGACATGAAGATCGACATTTGGCAATTTATCTGACAAACCCCAATAATCTTTGCTGCTGCATTCAACACTCCATTCGTAGGAATTGTCACAACTTACTTTTGATGCATAGTCTTGCCCATCAAGGCCTTCCCAATTCTTTGCATCGTGGATCGCGTCGGCTTCTTTTACATTACCACTGACACAGAGAAAACCCTTCATTGTGCCCTCTGTTCTGAGTTTTATGGTCAATGCTCTGGTGTCGATCCCAGCAATTGCCGGGATTTTATTGACCTGGAGGAAATCGGAAAGCGATTGTTCACTGCGCCAGTTTGCAGGTTGATTTAACTCATGAATGATTAGGCCATTGAGAAATATTCCTCTGGATTCCATATCAGCAGAATTAATACCTGTATTTCCAATTTCAGGATATGTCATCGTTACGAATTGACCGCAATATGACGGATCACTCAGAATCTCTTGATAACCAGTCATGCCTGTATTGAAAACAATTTCACCTGTTCCATCAATTGTGAATCCAATTGAGTATCCTCTATAGATCGTCCCGTCCTCAAGCGCGAGAAATGCTTTTTGATCTCGTTTTTCCTGCCATTGCCAATTCATTTGAGTCATGTTGCTTTACCGTTTTTTGAAATTTAATATTGAAAATATATACCGAAAGCCATCAGGTTTTAGACAGGTTTCTGTAAAATCACTGCCTAAATTGACAAACGAATGTCGAAAAACTTACTGCTTGCAGTATAACTAGAAGAATTTTATAAACTATAATCGTTTTATTCTATGTGCTTATATTTGGAAAAATATTTTTATATTTTTAGAATTTATAACCAAATTAAGGTTTAGCTTACCTCTGCTATTAGAAGGAACATAAGGATTCTTTATTAGTCATAAGTGTGTTTTGTCTGATTTAATTTAATTTTTTTAAGTGTCCTCATATTTCTGATATTATCATAGGGATTTTAGGAAGATCAAGTTGGTATTTACTGATTTCGATCGTTAAGTTCAGGGCGAAATCAGGTATAATCAATTTTATAAATTTAAAGAGGACATTTTATTATGGGTTTAAACGAAATGCCAATGGGCCTTTCCCTGTTGATATGCGATTTAATTATACAAGACAAACAAACCAATAAACGAACGTTGGTTGGTTTGTTTGATCGCTTATTTACTGCAAAACTTCCATGTGTTCATCCGTCGTTGTCCATCTTTGTATCGTTGACGAGCGGACATGGGCAGTATAATTGCGAAATTGTCTGTCGTCATCAAGCTAAAGAAGAAGTTGCTTTTTCTGTAAAGGGAAAAGTTGCATTCCAAAATCCCTTGCAGGTTGTTGAGCTGGTGTTTAATGTTCAAGGAATCACGTTTCGTCATGAAGGTGAATATTGGTTGGAATTTAATGTTGATGGAGTTCCCGTTATGATGAGGCGGATATTTATTGTCCTAAAGAAGAAAGAATCGAAAGAATCCGGATCGAAATAATATATGCCTCTTTATAAGTTTAAGATTTCAAATTCCGCCGGGAAAATACAGGAGCTTTTGATTGAAGGTGATAATCAGGCTGACGCAACTCGACGGGTACAAATTCGCGGTCTGATCCCAATAGAATTTTTGGGTCAAAGTGACAGTTCATCTTCCTCATCTCCTATGCAGTGGGGATTTCGGAAAAAATTTGACGTTGCTGATTTTACGGATCGACTTGTTCCGCTGCTCCAGGCTGATATCCCATTAGAAAAAGCATTGGCGATTGTTGAGGAAACCGGTGAAAGTCAGAATGAAAAGGAAATAATTTCCAGTTTAAGACGAGGATTGCATGAAGGTCGAAAGTTTTCACAACTCATTAGTGATAGAAGCCAGTTATTCCCCAAAATGTATGCAAGCATCGTTGAAGCAGGGGAAGAAGCAGGCGCTTTACCTCAGGTTTTGGGTCAGTTAAGGGATTTTCTGAACATGACCCGCGAAATGAAAGCTTTTTTAATTTCGGCATCAATTTATCCCTTTTTCGTCATTATGGTTTGTATCGGTGTAATCTCCCTGCTTCTTGGGATTGTTGTACCTCGATTTGCACGGGTCATTGTCAGTACCGGACGGGAGCCGTCATTCAGTACACAATTATTATTAAATGCGTCTGAATTCATTCGCCATTACTGGTGGGGCGGATGTATTCTAATCGTGGTAGCTATGTTTATTGTAAAACAGGTAGAACATGAAGGTAAGGTAAAGGAAATTTGGGATTCCGTGGTATTGAAACTTCCATTCTTAAGTCGCATAGTTATTCTTGCAAATATCGGACGTCAGGTAAGAACAATGTCAATCTTAATGAAGAGTGGAGTGCATTTACTGGATACGGTTGCTATATCAGCCAAGGTTTTGCAAAATAATAAATTAAGAGATTCTATTGCTGGATTAGCGGCGGAACTGAGGCGGGGAGAGCGTTTATCTTCTGCATTAAGTCGTAGTCAGTACATCCCTCCGCTAGTCGTCCGCATGTTAGCTGTTGGTGAAGAAACGGGTGCAAGTGATGAAATGCTTGAGCGGGTGGCGGACCGATATGATGGCGAACTTAAACAAATAATAAAGAGAGCATTGTCCTGGTTCGAACCGATGGTAATTGTATTGTTAGGTGGCATAGTCGGAACCATTGTTTTGTTACTGTTTTTGGCCGTTTTGGATATTCAAAGCAGTTTTTAGATCATAGGCTAACAAAATATTTTCAGTTTGAATTATTTCTGACGTTTTCATGAATACTTTACTAGATGTTTGGTGTCAATAACCTTGAAAAGAGATTTAACGCAAAAAAAATTAAGAAACAGTTACAAGGATAATGAAATGAATAAGATGAAATTTCAAAACAGGAAAATAGTAAGATCCTATTTTTCACTTACAGAATTAATGGTTGTATTATTGATTATTGGTCTTGTCGTCGGTTTAGTCGGACCTGCCTTATTTGAACGATACCAGGAAGCACAGAGAAAAGCAGCTAAAGCGCAAATCATGCTCATAAAGGAATGTGTTAAAAGTTATTATCTAGATATGAATGAGTTCCCACGATCATTAGAAGATGTTACCCGAAACCCCGGATCCGGCGGCAATTGGAAAGGGCCATATATTGAAGATGGCATCATTCCCAAAGATCCATGGGGTAATGATTATCTTTTTGATTCTCCTGGTAGGGACAATCGGGCATTTGAAATTTACAGTTATGCAAAAGATAACGCTCCCGGTGGAGAGGGTGGAGATGCTGATGTGGGCAGTTGGACTGAGCAATAAAGACAGTGATTTGTTTGATATACGACTAAATCCTCCTTTTTTATACTGTCATCGGGCTTCTTGCAGCAGCTCATTTGAATCGTGTTATCGAAGATCATATTGCACTAAACGCTCTAGATTTACGCTTATAGAAGTCATTATTGTCCTGGTAATTTTTGGACTGATTTTAGGAATAGTAGTACCGAAAGTCGGGCATATCTCTTCTGGCATAATTCGGTCAAATGCGATCAAAAATATTAAGTCTTCCTTTTACATGGCTTCCAGTATTGCTGCTGCTTCAGGAAAACCAGTAAAACTCAAATTCAATATTGAGCAAAAGTCAATTGACATTAATCGTTCCGCCTCGACGAATACAAGCCATTTCGAGGATGAATTTGACATGCCGAGAGGCAGCATTTTTGATGATCTTAAACAATTTTACTTGCCTGAAAGTACCGAGTTAGATCCTCATTCTTTTAATGATTATTCTGATGATGCATTTGAGTACAGCTTTTTTCCGAATGGTGAAGCTGCCGGTCCAAATATTTCGATTTTGATTGAAGAAAGTATTGTCGTATCAATTGATGTTGATCGTTTAACCGGTAAACCCCTGATAAAAATAGATGAACACTAAACGTTGCATAAAAGAAAGTTTGACACGGTTGTGTCAATTTTTTATGATCAGTAGAGATGACCTCCTAAATGGTCGCGATACTATGCCAGGAACACTCCAGAATTTAACCCCCCAATATCAACACATTCATCAGATGTCATTGAAACGACGAATTACCAGCCATTTTACGCTCATAGAAATTCTGTTTGCTATGATTATTCTTGCATTGTCCCTTGGAGTAACATTAGCAATATCAGCACAAGCCAAGGGTGAAATTATCAGAGCACAACAGCGCTGGATCATGCAGCATTCATTAGAGCAGGTTGTCGAATATTGTTTGCTGGCAGATCCAGAACATATAAAGGTGCCAGATGATTTGTTGCCGGTAGGGTTTTCGGCGGAATGTCAAGTTGATATTGTAGAAGAAGGACTTCCAGAATTTGCCCTAGTCGAAGATTATAAAGGATGGCAGCTTGGTGTCTATACCATAACCGTTTACAATCGTTCAGGCGATTTGAGCAGTGAACAGATTGTCCATAAACTGATTCCTCAAGATCGTGGATTCTGATGGGTAAATCACATCAAAAAATCAAATGGTTTACTCTGGTTGAGGTTATCATTGCCATTTCTCTTTTAGTGACGGTTATCGGGATTTTGTTTTTGGGTACAGGTACGGTAATGAGTTCCTGGGAGCAACTAGGCAGGCATACCAAGAGTTTGGAAGAACTGTTTCTTTTAGACCGGAGTCTGGACGCTTTACTCACGAATATCATTCCGTTAACCTGGCCGGATGAAGACAACATCAAACAAGAATCTTTGTTTTTTGGTGAAAGTAACAAGGTTGTTTTTAGTTATATCCATTCGTTTAACCAGCTTGAGGATGGCGCCATTCGTACGTGCAGCATGTTCGTTGAAGATGATGAGTTAGTCGTTTATTACTGCGAACGTCCACCCTTTCCCGATAACTTAAATTCAGACATTTTGAAACGATCTGTATTGGCTTATGGAATTGAATCTATTGGATTTGCCTACGCTGATATGGAAGAAGGTGATCTTGAATTTAAGGATACATGGGAAGAGGAAGATTACCTGCCTTTAGGTATTCGGATCAATGTCAGATTTTTAAATGGTGCCAAGCAGAGTTGGCTTCGAAGAACCGCTGGTTCGTCATTTTATGAACGGTGGGGGAAATGGGAGCAGAAAGAACGAATATGAAATTTAATCGATATCGTTATCATCCAGCCGATATACCATTGAAAAATGAGAATGGTTTAGCATTGATTATTGTCCTTGGTGTTGTCAGTTTGTTTACGGTACTTTCCGGTATGTTAATCAGTTCTTCAAAGGTTGCGGGAATCAATTCGAAAATCAACGTGGACCGAAGTCGAGCCAAATATGCGGCAGAATCTGCCACTGCGTTTACTCATTGGATGGTGATGAATTACAACTATAATCGGCCCGCAGAGTTAATTGAGGAAGATTCGGACGAAGAGGCGTGGTTGGCAGACGGCACTAGTCATAAACTTAATATGGTAGACGGCTTGACTGCCGAAGTAAAGATTTTTGATGTAAATCGGGGATGGAATATTCTCCAACTCCGAAACGAAAAATCGAAACTGATTAATCGCTATGCATTGGAAGATGATGAAAAGCGTGAAAATTTTGAGCGATTCTTTGCTGTGTTTAATGATTATATTGACAGAGACAATAAAAACCGCAGCCACCCGGATTATGGTATGGAAAATGACGATTATGACGCTCTGGATTATGAAAATTTTCCAAGAAACAGCAGTGTCGTTTTTAGGGAAGAAATGTATTGGCTTGATGGCGTAAAGTTTCTCGTGCCTAATTTAGGAAATTTTGAATTGGCCACTGCATTACCTGATGATTTATTCAGAGTTATTGCTCCGCGTGGCATTGCTGATCCGGGTTCGAATCAGTATTCATTTTGGTCCGCGCCGATGCATTGGCTGGAATCGAATAGCGGAGATGGTTTTTCAAGTTCTGAAGAGAATATAATCAAGGAATGCCGGGAAAAAGGATTTATTGATGAATTAAACTTGCAGGAATGTTTGGGATTTGACCTATACTCAAAATTAAAATCAATAAGAGGATTGTCCTTTGATCCAAAGAGTACACAGGTTTATACCATTGACGTTACTGTCTCAAGTGCTAATGGAGAAATTAGTCGACGAATGGTCAGCACCATGAATCTAAAAAATTTACCTGCATTTGTCGGTAATAGCGATGTTGGATCAATTACCATTCTTCCATACTGGCAAAAAATATTTTATTGAATCATTTATGAGCCTTCTCTGAAGCTTAAATATTTTTGGGGTTAGGTTTTAGATTTACGAATACGAATTACTTACACGGATAACGTTGGAGGGTCGATGTCCTCAGCGACCGATATCCTTTGATAGCCAAGAATCGGACGTCGAGGACGCCGTCCCTCCAAAAATTATAAGTGAACCCAAGTTTCGTATTATTTTAACTCACATTTTAGGTTTCATTTTTGATTTGTTAAAGTAACTCGGCCATTCCTGGCTGAGATACCTTGTGATTTGCGCAGCCAAGAATGACGGCGTTACTCAGTTTTGATCGCAAGTTAACCATATTTGAATAACAAATCAAAAATGAAACCTAAAATGTGAGTATTAACTAAGCCCGCGCATACGGGCTCTAAAATCGCTCTTCTAACTAAATGTAACGAAGTAGTAATGTGACTTATAGTGTTAATCTATTGCAAGACGTTCTGTCTCGAGGTACTTTTGTAGGATTTCATTGAAGATATTACACAATCGGTTATTCTATAGGATTGAATTCTATGAGCAGGTTGAGATTGACGAGCAACAGAGAAAATTCTTATCAATATTCGCATCAGCATAAACGAACGGGAATAAAGGTTTTTGAAGCAACGTTATTGCTCATCGCGGTTTCCGCGATGGGAACTTTGGGTTATTATACCATCGAAGACTGGGGGTTGTTTGATTCCTTTTATATGACTGTAATAACTCTGGCGACGGTTGGTTATGGCGAGACTCATGATCTGAGTATGACAGGTAGACTTTTTACCGTGTTTCTCATTATAGTTTCGTTGGGCGTTGTCGGATATGGCGTGTCTAATTTAGCTGCATTTGTAGTTGAAGGTGAATTTCAACGTATGATTCAGGATCGAAAAATGGATAAACGAATCTCAAAAATGAAAGATCATATTATTCTTTGCGGTGCTGGACATAATGGAAAATGCGTTGCAGGAGAGTTTTACAAAACACAAACACCATTCGTCATTATTGAAAAAAATCCAGAATATCTAAAGGCTGTATTTGAGATTGGTGACATTCCCTTTATCGAAGGAGACGCGACTCAAGACAGTGTCCTGCAATTAGCAGGCATCGACCGCGCGAAAGGATTAGTTACATCATTGTCAGATGATAAAGATAATACGTTCGTGGTTCTCAGTGCACGCTCCCTGAACCCAAAGTTAAAAATCATTGCCAGAAATATTGAGGTAGAGAATGCTGAAAAACTCCGAAAGGCGGGTGCAGATGAAGTTATTTCTCCCAATTCAATTGGCGGATTACGAATGGCTTCAACGATGATTCGCCCATCTGTAGTTCAGTTCCTTGACGAGATGCTCAAAGATAAATCGAATACCATTCGATTTGATGAAGTAAAGGCCAATGACATTGCGTCGTTCATTGGATTATCGGTAAAAGAAGCCAATATTTCGAATAAAACGGGGTTACTTATTTTGGCTGTAATGCATGAAGACGGTGCCTACGATTTTAATCCGGATTCTGACATGATTTTCGCAAAAAATGATATTCTCCTCGTAATGGGCTCGCGTGATCAAATTGACAGGCTGAAAAATATATAACTTGATTGTCTGGGAATTTGTATTCTAAGTTGCTAAATGGTAACAGTTTTTGGGTGTCAGGTGTCAGGTGTCAGGTGTCAGGTGTCAGGTTTCAGGTTTCAGGTTTCAGGTTTCAGGTTTCAGGTTTCAGGTGCCAGGGGTCAATGTCAAGTCCGGGTTAAAAATTAAATGAGAATCACTTTATGTGAGTCCGTATTCATGTTGTGAGTGGTAAAAAGTAACTCGGTCATTCCTGGCTGAATCAGGTGTGCGCCGTCAGGAATGACCACGTTACTTTGCGCAAACCCCGAGAATTTCCGGAGCCACTCACATTTTGAATACACACTCGACCTCCGCCCCGTTGAACGGGGCGGGACTACGAACGAGTTGCAATTAAATTTATAGCATCGAAGGTTCGAAGTAAAGTCCCGTTCATGAGTAGGACTGATTTTGCCAGTTGCTGCGGTAGAGAAGCTCGGAAAAGCTGGTTGATTAGTTACAAAAATTGAAATTAAATTATTATTTTTATGAGTGATATGAAGTCCAATAACCTGTACATATTTGTAAGTGACGCTTAATGAAGAAAAAACTATTGATTACCGGAGTAAGTGGATTTTTAGGCTGGAATTTAACTCAGCAAGCTTGTGAAAATTGGGATGTTTTCGGAATTGCATATTCTCATCCTGTTGACATTTCGAATGTTAATGTCAATAGAATAAATCTTACCGAGTACGGTGCGTTAAAAGATTCTTTTTCTCAAATCAAACCGGATGCAGTCATTCATGCTGCTGCTATGACAGATCCCAATGAATGTCAGAACTATCCATCATTGTCCCGAAAAATTAATGTTGATGTTTCAGTAAATATAGCTGGTCTATGTTCAGATTTGGGAATTCCATGCGTGTTCACATCAACCGATTTAGTATTTAATGGTTTGCATGCTCCATATCATGAAGATTCAGAAGTATCACCAGTCAGTTTATATGGCGAGCAAAAAGCGATAGCAGAGGAGGAAATGATAAACCGTTATCCGAATATGACAGTCTGTCGTATGCCATTGATGTTTGGAGATCCTGGTCCGGTGGCGACTAGTTTTATTCAACCTATGATCAATGACTTAAGCAAAGGGAAATCACTCAATTTATTTGTCGATGAAATCAGAACACCAGTCAGCGGGCATGCCGCAGCGAAAGGTCTTTTGTTGATGTTAGACTGTTTTACTGGGCTCATACACTTAGGAGGTAATGAACGAATTTCACGTTATGATTTTGGCATGTTACTCTGTTCAGCGTTTGACCTGGATAAGGCCAGGCTCAATCCCTGTAAGCAATCGGATATGCAAATGGTCGCTCCTCGCCCACCGGATGTGTCACTAACCAGCGACAAGGCATTTGCCTTGGGGTATCAACCGCTTGCTTTGGCGGAGGAATTGGAAAAATTGTTTTTGAATGGATAAGTTCTATTTTCGACAATTTTGAATTTTATAGCATTATTAGCTCTTAACGTTTATTGAAAAGGATGGAGTATGAGCGATCAGAAGATCTCACGAAAAAGTTATTTGTCACAAAATCTGGGCGACTATCCGGAATTAGCCTCGGTATTCGGAAATGATTATCAAAAGGTTGACGATTTAAGGTATGGTACTAACCCCCACCAGACGGCGGCCTACTACAAACCCGTTGGAGTGTCGACGCCCATTGGCGATTTAGAAATATTGAAAACAGGTAAAAGTGGTTTATCTCAGACCAATTTGGAAGATGTATCTTATTCATTGAACATTTGTAAAAACTTTGATCGCCCAGCCTGTGCATGTATGAAGCACGTTAACCCGAGTGGGGCCGCCGTTGCTGTCGAATCCTGTTCAGTGAAAGACGTTTATATCAAAGCAAGAGATTGTGATCCAAGGGCCGCATTTGGCTGTGTTGCAGGATTCAATGTTGAAGTTGATGAGGAAACCGCTGTTGAAATCATGTCGAGTTTTGTTGAATGCGTTGTTGCACCTTCAGTTACCGCTGCGGCATTGACCGTATTTAATGATCATGAGCGATTTAAACTCAATCGGCATATTAGAATCATCAAGTGTGGTGACCTGACGTTGTTACCTAAGACAGTTATAGATTCAAAAGAGGTTATTCGGACGATTAAGGTGCTTGCTGACGGTTCACTGATTATTGCTGATCCATTATTGTCGCATATGGGGTCTGCTGCCGATGTAAAAAAGGCTTCAGCGGAAAACAAAGCACTGGGTCATATCGAGTCAACCGTTAGTACATCTGAACAGCAGTTGGAGGATTTATTAACGGCATGGTTTATAAACATGAACGTTCGTTCAAATGGTGTCGTCATTGTCAAAAATGGTGTTGCTATCGCCGTGGGGACTGGTGAACAGGATCGGGTCGGCGCTGTCGAACAGGCCGTATGGAAGTATGAAAATAAATATGAAGGCAGGGAGATTATCACTGATGCGGTCATGGCCAGCGATGGATTTTTCCCGTTTTATGATGCTGTTGAAACAGCGGCAAAGGCGGGTGTCACCGCGATAATATCTCCGGCAGGGTCTGTGAAAGATGCTGATGTAATCAAACGCGCTAACGAAATCGGGGTCGCTATGTTTCACGCCCCTGAGCGTATTTTTTCCCACCATTAAACTACAAGTATAAGTGTTGTATAAAGACGATCATAAAAATTATTTGCACGTATTAAATATACCGACAGCCATCAGGTTTTCGACAGGTTTCTGTAAAATTGTTGCCTGAAATGAATAACGACTGTCGAAAAACCTACTGCTTGCAGTATATATGTGAATTAAACGTAATCTGTAGATCCACCGAGAGAAAAAGACTTAAACGATATCGCAGAGCTGAAACGAATAAAAAATCAGAAATCATGAATCCTCCCACAAAAAAGCACAGTCGATCAGATATTATTAACTCACATTTTAGGAGGTTTCATTTTTGATTTGTTAAAGTAACTCGGCCATTCCTGGCTGAGATGCCTTGTGATTTGCGCAGTCAGGGAGCAATTATGGGTGAACGTTTCTCTGGCATTAAATTTGATAAAATCACATAACAATTCGTATAATTCTGGGCCTCCTGGGGTAATGCAATCTATATGTCGAAGCGCTTGTTGGAGTTCACTGCTTCAGCTGTGGCTTTTCACTTAGCTATGCACAACTGAAGTTGTGAACTCCAACAGACATATTGCCATGTCAGAGCGCTTCTCAGAGTTCACCCATAATTGCTGGCAGTCAGGAATGACTGCGTTACTCAGTTTTGATTGCAAGTTAACCATATTTGAATAACAAATTAAAAATGAAACCCAAAATGTGAGTATTAAGAAACATTTCTCAATGTTCTGAGGAATCTTTTGATGGGCACACAGAATTTCAGAATCTCTCAGCAAAAGAAAAATTGATGTGGTTGTCAAACACTACTTATTTCGTATATAAAACTGCGAAACATAATCCAAAAATTGACTGAAATTCATTCTTTAATAAAGTTTAGTTTGAATAAGGGTGTTATCTATTCAAGTTAAAACCGATCCGTAATTACTACTTCATCCAGAGGTAATTGACCCGGTTTTTCCCAAGCATCTTTCGTTCCTTTACCAATTGCCACAAACATAGCGATGACGTGATCATCTGGTAAATTGATCAGTTTACCCACCGCATCAAAATCAAATCCGTCCATAGGGCAGGAGTCATATCCCATGGCTTTTGCCGCCAGCATCAGTGTCTGAGCAACGATGCCGCATGATCGCATCGCTTCATCACGTTGAACCTGGTCTTTACCCCGATAATATTGATCAATAGCCGGAATCATAAATTCCTGTACTTCTTTTGGTGCAGTCCGCCAATAACGCTTTGGTTCCTTTTTCCATGAATTCAAATCCGCACAGAGAATGATGAACAGTGATGCATCTGTAACCTGCGCCTGATCCCATGAAACACTGCGAATATCCTCACGTAGTTTTTTGTCTTTTGGAATTACAAACCGCCAGTTTTGAATATTAAACGCTGTGGGTGATAGCAGTGCCAGAGACAAAAGTTTTTCTTGTTCCTCATCCGTCATTATATGATTCGGATCGTAATGTTTAACTGCTCGTCGTTGCTCGATTGCTTCAATTGTATTCATGATTTTTCCTTTTTTAAGTGGCGCGGACATTCCTGTCTGCGTATTTTAATTTTTTTTTCTATAATGCCCTAATTTTCTCAGCCAGGAATGACCGAGTTACTTAGTGGTGCGTACATTCCTTTCTGCGTATTTTTTAATTTTTTCTGCTATAGAGCCTTAATTTTCTCAGCCAGGAATGACCGAGTTATTTAGTAGCGCGTACATTCCTTTCTGCGTATTTTTTAATTTTTTTTCTATAGAGCCCTAATTTTCTCAGTCAGGAATGACCGAGTTACTTAGTAGCGCGTACATTCCTTTCTGCGTATTTTTTAATTTTTCTTGCTATAGAGCCCTAATTTTCTCAGCCAGGAATGACCGAGTTACTTAGTAGCGCAGACATTCCTTTCTGCGTATTTTTTAATTTTTCCTGCTATAGAGCCCTAATTTTCTCAGTTAGGAATGACCGAGTTACTTAGTAGCGCGTACATTCCTTTCTGCGTATTTTTTAATTTTTTCTGCTATAGAGCCCTAATTTTCTCAGCCAGGAATGACCGAGTTACTTAGTAGCGCGTACATTCCTTTCTGCGTATTTTTTAATTTTTTCTGCTATAGAGCCTTAATTTTCTCAGCCAGGAATGACCGAGTTACCTTCCCTTAACCATCGCCAGTCATCGGGGTTCTTTACCAATCCCGCCTTAACCGGATTATTCCGAATATAACGTTTTACACTTTCTGTTTTATCTGCACTTCTACACCAATGATCGAAGTTTTCAGGCATCCAAAATTGACCTTTACGATTCAGTATTTTATTTGCTTCTCTTGCAGTAAAACCCTTCATAATACCGATGCTTCTCTCAAGTGATTTAGTCGCTAATTCACTATCAACTAACAAAATGTGAACATGATTAGGCATAATGACTGCCGCAGGTATACGCCAGTGACATTCCGTTTCCAACCAGTCAAAAGATTCCAATACTATCTGAGCAATTTCCGGTATTCTTAAATATGTTGGAGAATTTTTTGCACTATCCAGAATTGTTTCTACTGTTTTGAACCTTTTTCGTTGAAATATAAGTATTTCTTCCTGATTGGGATCACTGTCAAGAAAATTTTGGTAATCCCGTTTTAATCTGTTTACGATTGATTCGGGTAGTGACCCTTTAAGTCTAAACGTCACGAAATAAGGTTTGCTTTTGACATGCCAATGTGGCAGATTCCGTCTTCGAAATGATGTTGTGTTTGGTGTCATAAGATTTTATTTAGTCGTGCGGGCAGTCCTGTCTGTGTAAAATTTTGTATGTTTGCTGTGCTGCCATGATTTCATCTCAGCCAGGAATGACCGAGTTACTTAGTGGCGCGTACATTCTTGTCTGCGTATTTTTTTTAATTTTTCCTGCTATAATGCCCTAATTTTCTCAGCCAGGAATGACTGAGTTACCCAAAATAATTTTTCCGCGCTTCGCGCAAAGAATTAAGGGTAAAAAACTAAAAGAATAAAGGGTAAAACTAAACGTCTCGCAAAACAACCCGACAACCGTAGCTGTCCCACCGGCCGCCCGGGGCGTCGTCGATGCGGGCAGAGCAGGAGCAGGAGTCTGGATCGCGGTACCAGGCGCCGCCCCGCAAAACACGGAACCTACCATCATCAGGACCTTCGGGGTCTTTCTTTGTTGAGTCCTTATAATAATCACTTTTATACCAGTCCCTGCACCACTCCCAGACATTACCGGCTAGATCATAAATTCCCTCCGGTGTTTGTCCAGAGGGGTAACTGCCCACCGCTGATGGTTTGCCCAAATTAGATTTAGAGTAGTTCGCATATTTTTCTGAAATATCATCATTTCTCCACGGGTAAAGCGCATCGGAACGGCCGCGAGCCGCATATTCCCATTCAGCCTCTGTCGGCAGTTGGACGATCGTTTTTTGCGGTAGGTCTGATTCGCTTTGCAGGTGCCCAGTCAGCCAACTGCAGAAGGCTTCAGCTTCATACCATGAAACTCCAATAACAGGTTGATTAGGACTACTAAATTCTTCGTTGTCCCAATATTCAGGTTGGACCCATTTATTTGATTGACGCTGCTTCCAGCCTGCTTCGCTCCACCATTTTCTGTCATCATATCCTTTGGTATCGATAAACATTTTATATTGGCCGTTGGTAATCGGGTACCGGCTCATTTTAAATGGAGTTAATTCAACATCATGTTTAGCCTTTTCTCTTCCCATTGTAAAGCAGCCACCCGGAAGGTCAACCCACATTTCAATATCAAAATCACAGACTCCGGAGCGTTGATCGCCTGACCAGCCAAGAATCAAACCAGCGTCAACGCGCTCATGTGCAGCGAGTTTCTCTTCACTCAGTAATGTTGTCAAGCGGCTGTTGAGCCGTGTCAAAAACTGAGGACCGCCTCCCTGTTTATCATTCTCAATCGGTCCCCGCTTGATGATGCGTGCAAAGTGTCCCGCCCACAAAACACCGCGCCAGTCATCTTCACGTTTCGGCTCGGGAATGCCGGGGCACAGGCTGTACGTTAAATCCAATGCCGGGTTTTCATTGCCGTCATTAAAGAGCAGTTCTTCCATTCCGAGTTCTACGCTAAGACGCCAGTATTCACCTTCCGCGAGTAATTCTTTGACCGTACGATTAAAACTTCGTGTTCGCTTTGCCAGATAGCAACCGGCAAAATACTCCTGGAATGTCCGGTGGGGAAAGGCATAAACACGCTCGACATCCTGACCACGACCGCTCAATAACCCGGAGGTCGTATCGATATAATCCAGCAGTTTCATTGCTGCTTTTTTTGAGTCGGTAACAACACCGGATAAATTTTTTGTAAAACTGCTCATTGCCATTGCCCAGGGAATATCCGGCATTTGCTCTCCATCGCGACCGGCTTTTTGTGCCAGATAGCCCAGTTCCCATAATGCAAAGAGCATCCGTGTCTCATCCGATAATCCGACATCGTCAAATAATGAAACCTTTTGACCTATTCTAACTTCCTGCCATCGTTTCATCATCAGCATTGCCGCCTGGTCATAAAGTTTCACTCGTTGACGCGGCAGTTCGACATTGGTCGTATGAACACCGGCCAGGGTGGTCAGTAATAAGGGATTACTGACCATATCCTCTGGTAGTCTGCCAACAGCCTGTTGCAGATTATCTGTTTTTGTCTGTGCCCAATCTGCGGGTTTGCCAAGTCGGTGCAGCGCCTGATACCAGTACGTGATAAAATTATTGATCTGTTTGTTGCTGAATGGGGCCAGGGTGATCGTTTGATACGTTGCTATGACGGTATCCTTAACATAAGAAAGTATACGGCATGTCACAATTATTCGATTACCCTTGGAGCCGACGGCGAGAATTCCCAATACCTCACGTAACAGGAATTGGTCGTCCTTTGGCACTTCATCTAAACCATCGAACACCAGCAGGCATCGGTCATCTTCCAGCAGACGAACGAGTTCACTGCTGAAACCGGATAGGCCATCAGCGTCTAATTTTTTCTGAAGATGCTTTTTAATGATGCGCATAAACTGGCATAAACGCTGTTCCTGAGTTGATTTTATATATTGCTGCGAATTCTCTTCCTGTAGTGTTACCAGTAATTCTCGCAGGACGACGCGGATTGGGAAATAATGGCGATGGGGCCAGTCTTTTAATGATACAGATTCGGGGTTAAGTTGACGTTCAGCCAATTGCCAGAGAAGGTGATTGATAAATGAGGTTTTGCCGGATCCCGGATCACCCAGAATAACCAGCAGCGGTTCATTCGCTGCCGCTTCTAACGCTGTGAGTGGTCGGACTTTGTCATCTCCGAAATGAAAACGATCCTCGTTTACCTTGGCAGGCTTACCTTGTTTATCAACGAATGTCGTCGTATTTAATCCGATATAAATCTGGTCCAGAGTAAGGCGGAGATTCGCCTGTGGGTCGCCGCTTTTTGCTATATCAGCCAGAGGTAGAAGATTGCACACTGTCGATAAATTCTTAAAATAACGTTGGCGCAAAACCTCGATCGGGACCGAAGGCTCTTGTGGTTCTGTTGGTATCAGAGTTTCCGATGATGCTTCAGGAATATAATCTCCCTGAATATAACCGATGTGATTATGGCCGTGTTTGTCCTCGATCTTCAGGCGGTTCCATTTCAGCTCCGTTAAATGAGAAAAATCCGTTGACTGCTTTAATTCATCATCAAGTGTGTGGCGAAAAAGCATGGTTGTAAAGAGCGCGGACGGCTCTCCGGATGCAGTCTGGAATTTTTTGAATTCCCCTTCGCTCATCAACCGTTCGGCATCGGCCATCACCGAACCGTAGTATTGATCACCCACCAGTTCCACATTACCGTAAGCCAATACCAGGCGCAGTGACAGTGGCAGATCGCCGCCTTTTATCCCTTCATTGTATTCGACCAGGTCATGACGTAGTTTCTGTGTATACTCCAGCGCCACATCCGTTGAGATTCCCTTTAAGAAAATATAATATCCGTCTCCTGTTCCATGACGTTCAAAAAGTTGCGAAAACGGCATTATCGGGCTGATAAATTTTCCGGCCTGATCCATTGATTCCCCGAGTTGTTTCAGGATAATTTTACGGTGAACGTCGTCCTTGTAGAGACTAGTAAAGCCGACGATATCGACCAGCAGAATGGGAAACATTTTATTAGTAGTCATTGATTTGGTGGTGGCTGACATTATTTAGTATCTATTCTCCAGGGAAATATTTAACGTTCAACCTTTCTGTTAAGAGAACGCATATTTTTTCGCAATTATGGGTGAAATGCATTTACCTGATTAATTCATCCGGTTTCTATTGCAAGCGCATATCTCACTTCATCTAAGCGAGTTATGAAGAACCAAAATACTGGAAATAGTTTCCACCACGGCGGATTTTCAACACTATTCCTTCGCCTTTGGAACCTCCATAACTCATTGATCTGAACGAAGCTAAGCACTCTCATAACGAAACCGTATGAACTAATCAGGTTAAGTACACTATGAATTTATTTTGAGGTTGAATTGCCATTATTTTGGAGTTCAAGCTTTAGCTTGCTTATTCAAGTCCTTCAAAAAACAAATAAAACAAGCTAAAGGTTGCCACTCCATGTTATTTCGTTGCTGTCCTCCGGACAGCCTGTCTCGCCCATATTGCAGGCTCGGCTAAACTCCAAAATAATGGCATCCATGACAAACAATACGAATTATTAATGCAACTTTGTCGAATCTAATGCTTTAGAATTATTCACCCATAATTGCTGTGTGTTTTGAATGAAAAAAAGTTACCGGACCTGAATCCGTTCTAAATCCGTTTTTGGCGATAATATACCGATTGCTATCAGGTTTTCGACAGGTTTCTGAAAAATCGCCAACTGAAAGATTCATGGCGCGGCCATTCCTGTCTGTGTAATTTTTAAGATTTGACTTGCAGACACGCGTTATCTCCCTCAGTCAGGAATGACCGAGTTACTGCAAGATATGTATTAATCCTTTTTTAATTTTTTAACAAGCGGTGATACATATTCCTTAATTTGCCATTGTTCAAGAAATGCTTCAATTGTAATAGAAAGTTTATGCATAATGCAGATTAGGGCTGCCATTTTTCTAACACGTTAAAAAATATTAAATTTAAGTTTTCAAAAAAAGTCCCGGCACGGACGTTCGAACCATACAGGCCTACCAGCCTCTGCCGGGACGGTGTTTTATTTGGCCCGGTCGTAATGACCGAACACAGGAACAAACTCAGACGTTTCTGATATGCCCGGCAAATTCGTAAATTTGCCGGCTCTAATCGGTATAGCCAAATGAATCGTATCGCAAAACAACTCGAAAACCGTTGTTGTTCCATCGGTTGTTCGGGTTGTTGTTGATGCGGGCAGAGCAGGAGCAGTTGTCTGGATTGTTGTTCCAGGCGCCGCCCCGCAAAACACATTACTAGTAGCTTGTCCCCTTAGTAAGTCGAACCCGACCAAGAACCCGGGTTCGCAGCCGGTAACTGCTGCCCCAACGAACATGACCAACCCAACTTTGAATGGATTGATGGATTCGATCTAGGGAAATCTCATTATTGTTATATTGACAACATAGTTTTTGTAAATGGCGTTGGTACCGACGGGATTTCTGTTTTAATGGAATTCTGTGTGTCGGCCAATTACGAAATCCAAGAAACTGACACCCTTCCCTAACACGGAGAACCTGGCATTTTTTCGGGTGAATTTTCAACCGAAAAGATGCCAAATAGTGTTTGATTTTACTACAAATCTCCCACAACTGCTCTTTACTATGGCCGAATACTGCAAAATCATCCATATAACGCAAATACGGAGGCTGGTGCAGTTGCTCTTTTATGAAATGGTCCAGTGGGTTAAGATAGACATTCGCGAATAATTGGCTGGTTAGATTTCCTATAGGTAGGCCTCGCCTGCGCATATAGGGTGTAAAAAGGTCATCACCTGGGAAATAATGTTCCATCTCCTCCTGAGGATTACTGTTACTTATGATTTTCTCGATCAGTTCCAGTGTTCGCTGACATCCGATTTTTCGCCTGATTCGCTGAAGCAGAATGTCGTGGTCTATTGACGGGAAGAATTTTTGGATATCACATTGTAACACCCAGGGAAATTGGCAGCTGTAATCCTGAAATTTCAGCAGTGCTTTATGAGTTCCTTTTCCGGACTGGCAGGCATAGGATGTCGTAATAAATGTTCGATCAAAAATGGGTTCAATGATTTGGCAGATTGCATGGTGTACCACCCGATCACGATAAGGCGCAGCGCTGATTAAACGCTCTTTCGGTTCAAATATCTGAAAGCTGCGATAATTTCCAGGCTGAAAATATCCTTCCGTTAATTCTCGCTGGAGTGTTAAGAGTTCATTTTCGAGATGATATTCAAAACGCGCCGTTTCGGTACGAAAGCGTTTACCTCTGCGTGCAGTTCGGGAAGCGCGCAGGAGATTTTCGAAACATGTTATTTTCTGGAAAAGATTTTTTGCCGTTTTCATGGTTTACGTTGTTGTTTCAACCAGGCGCCCACCTCTGTGCCGATGTCATTGACAAGCTGTGCTGCATGGCCGTAACGTTTTGTGCTCAGACAACGCAGGTCTTTCGCCAGTCGCAGCGAAAACCGAAGCTGCTCAATCAGTAAATTGACTTTTTGCAAACTTGTTTGTTTATTTCGGCTAAATTTTGCTTCAATAAGCATCGTTAAAACATCACTGGCATTTGTTTCAATGCGATCGCCAAGGGTAAATTTTCGGGATCGTGGAAATTTATCTAGCATGGGGATTAACCAAAGAAGAAAATCATAGGTTTTGGTGATTACGGACAATTCTTTTGGACACGGCATTATCATATCCCATTATTTTCATTAATTTTTTTTTCCGCGCTTCGCGCAAAGAATTAAGGGTAAAAAGAGTAAAAGAAAAAAGGGTAAAACTAAACGTCTCGCAAAACAACTCGAAAACCGCCGAGGCTGATCCATCGGCCGCCCGGGTAGTAGTCGATGCGGGCAGAGCAGGAGCAGTAGTCTGGAGCGCTGTACCAGGCGCCGCCCCGCAAAACACGATATTTACCACGATCAGGACCATTTGGATCTTTCTTTTCTGAATTCTTGTAATAATCTTCATTATACCAATCCCGGCACCACTCCCGGACATTGCCGACAAGATCGAAAACCCCCTCCGGTGTTTGGCCAGACGGATAACTGCCAACCGCTGATGGTTTGCCGATATTCGATTTAGAGTAATTCGCATATTCTTCTGAAATTTTGTCATTTCTCCATGGATAAAGCGCATTGGATTGACCACGGGCGGCGTATTCCCATTCAGCCTCGGTCGGCAGTCGTACAATCGTTTTTTTCGATAGACCTGATCCAGTATGCAGATGTCTTGTCAACCAGTTGCAAAAGGCTTCGGCTTCATACCATGAAACACCGGTAACGGGTTGATTCGGAGCGTTTGCTTCTTCATTGGTCCAATGTCGGGGTTCGTCCCATTCATTTGATTTACACCGCTTCCAGCCCTCTTTGCTCCATAATGTGTCGTCATTATATCCGCTTGCATCGATAAACATTTTGTATTGCCCGTTGCTAATCGGGTACCGGCTCATTCCAAACCGGGTTAACTCAACCTCATGACTGGCCTTTTCTCTTCCCATTGTAAAGCGGCCACCCGAAAGGTCAACCCACATTTCAGGATTAAAATCGCATACTCCTGGCCGTTGATCGCCTAGCCAACCCAGAATCAGGCCGGCATCAACGCGTTCACGGAATGCAAGTTTACCATGTGTGACCAATGCTGTCAGATGTTTATTTAACCGACCTAAAAATTTTGGTCCGTTGCCTTCTTCATCCTTCTTTATCGAGCCTGCGCCAATGATGTGCGCTAGATTTCCAGCCCAGAAAATACCGCGCCAGTCTTCTTCTGATTCAGGTTCTCGGTCCTCTGGACATAAAGAATACGTCAACCCAAGGGCGGGGCGTTCATTTCCGTCATTAAAGAGTAGCTCTTCCATGCCAAGCTCAATGCATAATCGCCAATAATCTCCCTGTAAGAGTAATTCTTTGACCTTTTGATTAAAATTGAGTGTTCGTTTTGCCAGGTAGCAGCCTGCGAAATACTCCTGAAATGTTCGATGAGGAAAGGCGTAGACCCTGTCAGTTTCTCCACCACGGCCATGCAGTAATCCTGATGTTGTATCGAAATAATTCAGTAATTTTACAGCAGCTTCTCTGGGTTGCAGGACGATCTCTTCCAGGTTTTTTGTAAATATTTCGACTGCCGTGGCCCAGGGAATGTCAGAAATTTTTTCAGAATCCTTCCCCGCTTCATGGGCCACATAGCCAAGTTCCCATAACGGATAGAGCATTCGCGTTTCGTCCCTTAATCCAATGTCATCAAACAATGACATCTTCTGGCCGATCCTGACTTCCTGCCAACGTTTCATCATCAGCATTGCAGCTTGATTGTACAGCGTCACTCGCTGCCGCGGCAGTTGCAGATTCGTTGCATGGACACTGGCCAATGTCGTGAGCAGCAGAGGATTTCTAACCATATCAACAGGAAGTTTGCCGACAGCCTGCTTCAGGTCATCAGTTTTTTCAGCTGACCAATCAATGGATTTTCCAAGTCGATGCAGGGCGAGATACCAGTGATCAATGAAGTCATTTATTTGCTCCCTGCTGAATGGAGCGAGTGTGATATTACGGTAGGTTGGCAGCACGGTATCCTTCACATAAGAAAGAACACGGCAAGTTACTATGATACGATTGCGCCGACAGCCGCCGGCAATGATTTCCAATGCTTTACAGAGAAGCAGTCGATCGTCCTTTGGCACTTCGTCAAGACCGTCAAATATCAACAGACACTGATCATCCTCCAAAAGGCGAAACAGTTCATGGCTAAAATCGGTCAGGTTATCCGAGTCTAATTTTTTCTGCAAATGCTTTTTTATGATGCGCATAAACTCACGCAGCCGCTGTTCTGGAGCACACCCAACATATTGATCCGCATTTTCTTCGTGCAGTGTTAGTAATAATTCCCGCAAGATGACGCGAATAGGAAAATAATGCCTATGGGACCAGCCTTTTAACGATTCAGAGTCCGAGTTGAGTTGATATTCTGCCAATTGCCATAAAAGATGATTGATAAATGAGGTTTTACCGGATCCCGGATCACCCAGCATAACAAGTAGTGGTTCGTTGGTCGTTGCCTCTAAAGCAGTGAGTGGCCGTGTTTCGTTTTCCCCAAAATGTAAATGATCATCTTTTTTATCGATAGTTTTTCCCTGTTTGTCAATGAAAGTCGTTGTATTTAACCCGATATAAATTTTGTCCAGTGTCAGGCGAAGATCAGATTGTGGATCGCCACTTTTAGCGATATCCGCCAGAGGTAAAAGATTACAAACTATTGATAATTTTTCGAGATAACGTCTACGTAACACGCCCACCGGGATTGAAGGCGATTCTGGTTCAGTTGCAGTCGGAGTTTCATAGGGCGCTTCCGGCACATAATCACCCTGAATGTAACCGATGTGTTCATAACCGTGTTTGTCTTCGACCGGGAGTCGGCTCCACGTTAAACCGGTTAAATGAGAAAAATCATTGTTCTCGGTTAAATCATCCTCAAGTTTGTGGTAAAACAGCATTGTCACAAATAATGCGGATCGGACTTTACAGCTTGACTGGAATTTTTTGAAATTTTTATCATCGATCAGCCGATTTGCATCGGCCATTACCGAACTGTAGTATTGATCGCCAATAAGTTCTACATTACCATAAGCTAACACCAGACGCAGTGATAGGGGCAGGTCTTTACCTTTACTACTTCCGTTGTATAATTCCAGTTTTTGGCGAAGTTGCTGAGTATATTCCATGGCAACCAGTGATGAAACGGCGTTAAATAAAATATAATACCCATCCCCTGTTGTTTCACGCGGGAACAGTTGTGAAAATTTGATTACCGGACTAATAAAAGTCCCGGCATCATCTATCAATTCCTGAAATTGCCTCATGACTGCCTTACTGTGAGTGTCATCATGGTAGCGTGATTTAAAGCCGACGATATCAATCAGCAGTATTGGAAACATTTCATTTTCTTTGATATTCATCCTACATTCTCCATTTTTCAAATAGACTTCGGTTTATTAAAATTCCATTTAGATCAATTGCATCACAACACGAAAGCCAATGGTGTTCCAACTAGTTTTGGCTTTCGTTTGATTGCGGGCAGTAACCTGGCAGCTGCCGGACCCATCTATCCAGGACCCGCCGCGCAGCGCTTTAAGATGATCTGGCTCACTACTCTGTACGATTTGATTAATATCAGGTATAACGCTTAAATCCGGTTGCTCCCACCCGTTCAGGCACAATTCCCATATATTTCCCGCCATGTCCATGATGCCCTCCGGAGTCGCTCCGTCAGGATATAAGCCTGCCACCGTTGTGTGGCCCATCATTTCGTCACAATTTGCCCGATTTTTATTCGGTGTCTCATTGCCCCACGGATATCTCCTGCCACCCCGGCCTGCCACCCATTCCCACTCCATTTCCAGTGGCAGGCGAAACTGTCGCTGGCTCCTATTCTTATCGACGTCTTTTGCCTGCATTGTCAGCCATTGACAATACTGCATCGCACTGTACCAGGAAATACCAATAACAGGTTGGTTATCTTCATTGAATTTTCGGTTCTCAAAATCCTTTGAATTATGGATTTGAACCTCTGCATCTGTAAAGGAATTCAGAAACGTCCGGTACCGCAGATTAGTGATGGGATATTTCGCTATATAGAGGTCGGAAATCGACACCTCTTTTACGGTGGCAGAAAAGCGAAATTGTCCGCCCGGTACAAAGATATATTCGGCATTATTTTCAATTGAATTAAAAAAGTGACTTTCTTTTGGCGCAGTCTTCGTATCTTGAGGACACTCTACACCCCATTTTGTAAGCAGTTCAGATGCTAGATTTCTCAACGATTTTTCCCCGTCATCTATTAACGACATGACCGCCGTAATGACACGTTCAGACGCATGGTGGCGCAGGCATTGCAGGGAATTATATCGCTTTCGCCAGGAATACCGTCTATCAGTCAACACCATGATAATGGGATCGATGGGTAACCGTACAGATTCCCGAACCATTTGCAGCAGCAGTGGTGATGTCGCACCATCGTTGCCATCATGGGGGAGAAATAATTCAAGAAATTGCGGAAAAATAGCCGGTTCGGTCAGGCCGGCTGAAAAGAGAATGGTTTCCCGCCACCAATCGTCATGGAAGTTTGCCACCAATAGATCTGCCCGACCGCGATTGGCAATTTCGACAGCGGCAAGATACTCGCGAAATGATTTGTGTTGAAACATGTAGGTGTCATTTGATTTAACAAGGACCCCGGCGCGGTCACAGATATAGTTCAGAAATTGTGCCGATGAGATTTCGGGGTTGATTTTTTTCAACATGCCGGTGATATATGTCTCAATTTTTTTACCGGGCAATTCATCTGCATGTAGCTCGTCCTGCATCCAGAACGATAAATTTTGGAGTATCTTTTTGGTTTCTGTTGTCGTCAGGAGCGGTTTAATCCGTTTTCTCCGATCGCGGTGATCGAGGAGATAGTTGATACTGCGGTTGTATAATAACATCCGGCCACCGGCAAGGCTGCCATGTTCCCGCCAGATAATCGCCATAATCTGTAGCAGCACCGGGATGCCGGCCATTTCCTTCAGCGAGCGGTTTCCATCCTCTGCCAGAAACGTGATAATATCATTGGCGTGAGTTGCGGACTCTTTCTTTAATGAGTCGCTGTTTTCTTCGTTGCTGCGTTCGGCAGGATCCAGCTCCGCTATGCTTACGGCATAAAACCAGTGAAGGAGGTATTCTTGTTGTTGATCGGAATTTAAATCGAGAACATTGGCACGGATGTGGGGCAATTTAAGGAAAATGCCTTCATGTTCATGATACCCGGTAAAGCGACAGGTGACGACAAAGACGGATTGATTATATACTGGAACGGCATGGTCAATCCATCGGCAAATCTGCTTTCGCTTTTTCAGACTGCCGACTTCATCCAAACCATCAAGCAGCACCAGAATACCGGGTTCTTTCAACCAGTTTTTTAGTGTGCGTTTTGAAAAATTGAAATTTCTAATTTTAGCCCATTTCACCAGTGATTCGATGAAGGGCTGGTCCGGGTTAATTTCCCGGAGCGGCACCAGTAATGGGATAAGCGGTTTTTTGAGAGAAAGTTGATTCTGCCCGGAATTGTCGATGGAACAGATTTCTAAATAGCGCATCAGTGTGGTTTTTCCTGAACCCGGATCGCCGAGGATAAGTATCGATTTAGAGTCCGCCATGGCTTGTGTCAAAAGTTGCCGGGGCGACAGTAAACGCTCAGTCTCTTCCTTCGGTTCTTTAATTTCAGGCAGACTGTGACCGTATTCTGTAAGTCGAAGGGAAACAAATGCATCGAAAAGGTTTACAGAGATGTTCGCTGAAGACAGGAAACCAAATAAGTTAATGCGACCATGTTCAATGTGTATCGCTGCCAGATAGCGCTGTAGTGTCTTATCGTCATCAATTCCTGTTTCAGACGTGATCCTCTCGTCATTTACGTAGGCTATGTCATCCTGGTTATAACTTTCCTGAGACTGTAACTGTGACCAATTCAGTTTGGTGAGTTTTGATGTCAGTGGAGATTTTGTCAATTCACTCTCCAGCAAGTTATGAAAAATTGCGGTTGAAAACAAGATCGAATGCCCGTCACTGTATTCTTGATAGGATTTTAATTTTTCATCACGAACCAGGTGTTGTGCATCCGTGATCAGGGAGTCAGCATACTGGTTAATATCCAGGTCTGTCCGCTGCCAGGCCAGAATTAGACATAGTCTGAGTGGCGTGTTTACTCCATTGTGATGTGTGTTGTATTGGTACAGATTACTGCACAGGGCTTTAACAAAGACGAATGCGGTATCTATCGGCTGATTTTCCAAAAATAAATAATACCCGTTTATGGAATTTGTTTGCTTAAAGAACCGGGAAAACGGTGTATACGGTGAAATCATCTCTCCGGTGAAATCGATCAGGCTCTGGAGAACTTTTATGACGTGCATGCGTTCGAATTCGGTTTTGTAGATTGAGGAAAATCCGACAATATTTATCACCAGTAGCGGGCCATTGGCAGTTTTTTCGTTGTGAGTGATCAAGTGCCTGATTTCTAACGGCAGTTCAAGCAGTGCCCGTGTATTTCCTGATGCGTCCAGTCTGACGGCCTTTAAAATATCTATAACCGTTTGACCGCCCGGTACATTTATTAATATTTCGGGAAGTAATATTTCAGCATTCTTCAAGTTATTTGCCATTCGCTCAGATATGGGCAGAGCCCCCTGAATCCAGAGAATGAGTCCGGATATAAGGGCATCATAGTCTTTTTTAAGTATTGGAAGAAACTCCTTCAATACTTCAGGATTGGCAAACATGACATCAATCAGCTCACATATCATCGCGACACGGTCTTGATGACCGGGGCTGGTATCATCCCATGTCCTGACCAGCAATTGATTGGCGTCTTCATAGGCGTGATCGTTTAGGTGCATGAAAAGTTTAAGCCGCTGTGGTATGGGGAACTGTTTTCCTGCCTTTTGCATATAGCCGCTATTGGCAAGAATCAGATGCGACTGTGATCTTGCTACTAATGCAAATCGTCTATTAATCATGGCCATGACAGCAAGTTCCTGCAGACGCACACTGTCACTGTTATTCAGTGCCGAAATGAGATTGTCGTAGTCGTCTATAGCCTCTTCTGTGCGATTTAAGTCGCATAATATCATGGCCCGATAGAGTTTTGCCCGATAGAGGTCTTCCTCTGCCTGCGAGTCCTGATTTTTTTCAAATTCCCTGATCGCCGTTTCAAAGGTGGCGGCGGCGGCTTCTATCTGGTTCATTTCAACTAAAATTAACCCCCTGGCTAATGTGATCTTACCGGTTAATAGATCCGTATTAGTTCCATGTTGTGTGGCAATGAGTTGGCCCAGTTCGTTGACAGTACTTAATGCTTTTTGTTGCGTTTTCTCATGAGCGGCCAGAAGCACGGCCTGTTGGAGTAAAATATCAATATTGTCGGGAGTTATGCGCGCAGAGTGTTTTTTCAGAAAATCAACGTCAATAGCGTCGAACTCAGTTTTTGTTATGGCTGCTGAATAATAAGTCAGGCTTTCATTTTGCGCGTCTATGATGCGGTGTTGCAATTCTGAGGTATCATACCAGCGCTGAAGAAAATTCACGATCAGGGGTAATGGCCGGTTTCGACCTTCTTTGATATCAAGCATGAGCCGGAGCAGCGGTTCATTTAATTCATAACAAGTCGTTCGTCCAACCTGAGTTTTACGGACAAATTCACCTTTATGAAGATCGGTTAGCTGACGGGAAACCACCTGTGACGTGAGAATGGTATATCGGGCAATCTCTTTTACTGCAATGGCCCGGCCATGATGATCGGCAATCGCTCTTAAAATCTTGTTCTGCTGTGGTGACAAACGATCCAGTCGCTGCTGATAATATGGAGTGAGCTCACGATCACAGAAGCAAATGAAGGGAGGTACCAGGTTTGCCAGTCCGTTGTCATCAAGAAAAATACTCAACATCGCCAGCAGTCTGTGATTGCCGCCAGTAAGGTCATAGACCGCATTTATACGTGGAATCGCAGTCTCTTTATTTAACTCAATCGCGAGTTGGGGATTGCCGTTTGCCGATGCCAGACTGGCCAGAAACGATTGGGTGCCGTCGGGGGATAACGGCCTTAATGTATGGATATTAAAAAAACCGTAAAATGGATGATCTTCCTTGCCGTTTTGATATTTTGAGGTTGCTGACGCAAGTAGTGATACCGATGAATGGGTTTGAAGAAAGCCTCGCAGTGGGCCAATCTGGCCTTCGCTCTGTAAGACGGTGAAGATATCATTGAGATTTTCGATTATCAACAGTACGGCCCGCTGGTTTATCGTTTCCTCCAGCATTTCCGTAACCAATTCAAGTGCGGCGGGCATCGTTAAACCGGTAATTTTTTCAATGATTGTTGTCCGTGCTTCTCCAGCAGCACATATTACCGTCATAATGAAATCCAGTAATGAACTGATGCCGCGTTCCTCTTCTGAGAACGGTATAATTAACACATTTTCGTCATTTTGAGAGTAATGTGGTATGGAGTGACGAATATAGGCCAGGAGATGGGTTTTTCCTGATCCTCGCGGACCGATAATCAAATGGTGATTGGATGATTGAGAACCCGCTATCGACTGGATATCCGCCATTATCGTTTCTGCCAGTTTTCGACGGTCCCGGGTAAGCAGTTTGTCAATAACATCCAGTGAATTATTTTGCGGACTGAAAATTAAGGGAAGTGAATAATTATCCATTTACCAACCTTTATGAACGTAGTCCCACCAACGTCGTACTAGTGGTAGTTTAAAACGCCATGAATTCTGATTGTCCCGGAGCAGATAATGATCGTCTAAAAGTAATTTAAGCATCACACCGGCATATTCTTTATCGATATCTTGATAAGTTTCATCATATCGCAGTATCTTCACCAGCGCATCGAATTCCAAACCGTGTTCGAATTGACAGAGTTTTCTTAGTATGGTTCGTGCCAGCTCGGCTTTTTCATCCGGATAGTAGGCAGCCAGGCGACTTTTGTAATAATTGAACTCAGCCGGGTCCCCGTGCGCATCAAATAATTGTTCTGGAATCGCTTCTATTATAGCCACTGTCCATGGGGACTCTTCGTTCTCCGACATCCATTTTACTATATGCTGTATGTAGAAGGGGACAAAGCAGGCGGTGTTGGCAATCGCTTCGGCACACTTGGCGATTGAATCACAAGGAATGGCTTCTCCCCGGATAAGACTGCCGGCAAGATACGTGCCGTCTTCAGAAGATAAAGGCGGAAGTTCAATTGGCGGTATATCATTGACGGGTTGTCCGGTATAACCAAATGATGTGAGTTTATCGAGGACGATATGTAATCCGAGGGAACCACAAAATAACATGCGGAAATTTGGATGTTCATGTCGAAGCGCACGCAAATCATCAAGGATGCGAATGGCATCATGCGCGTGATTATTTTTGATTAATCCATCAAGAAAATGTGGCAGTTCGTCAATGATTAGAACCACCATGCGATCATCTGCGTTCCGAACAGCGTCAGCAACAGTTTCTTCGAGAAAAGTACTCCAGCTGGTTACTTCAGGAAGGCGTTGAGTTCCGATAGTTTGGCCCTGTAATTTTTGTGCCTGCCGCAGGAACCAGTCTTTTGCTCGTTGTAATCGCCGATCATCAAATAGATTTTCGATATGGATTTGCTGATTAATTCGCCAGATTAGTTCAGGTGCCGATTTGTCACGTTGTGCGTCGATAAACAAGGTAACGGCAGATTCGGGTGCGATAGCGCGGGCGAGTTGAATCAGCCATGTTTTTCCCATACGGCGTTCTGAGAGAATGCGCAGACTTCCGGATTCCAGCCGCCGCCACAAGAGCTGTGCCAGCTTCTCTCTTCCAAAAACGAATTCGGAGGCCTCCCCTACGCTTGGATTGCCAAACTTGAGCTTTGTCGGTTTATAATTCATCATTAATCGTACGACCTTTTTATCGTACGATAGATTCCGTCAATTGATTTTGCAAGCGCGTTCGGAAATTTTTTGCATCAAAAAAATGTCCCGATACGGACGTTCGAACCACAGGCTTACCAGCCCGAACCGGGACGGTGTTTTATTTGGCCCGATCGTGATAACTCACATTTTAGGTTTCATTTTCGATTTGTTATTCAAATATGGTTAACTTGCAATCAAAACTGAGTAACGCAGTTCCACGCAAAGCGAGACTAAATCTGTTATCTAGCTGGCTGTGCAAATCACAAGACATCTCAGCCAGGAATGGCCGAGTTACTTTAACAAATCAAAACTGAAACCTAAAATGTGGGTAATAACCGAACACAGGAACAAATCATACGTCTTGGTGATTACCGTTAATTCTTTCGGGCATGGCATAATATTAGATTAATGAGCTTCTTACAAAAGTCTTTTCGGCATCATTTCTTGCTCAAAATTCTGCTTGAACATACTTTTGCAAAAAAGCTCTGATGTTTTATTAAAATTTTTTTTCCGCGCTTCGCGCGACGGAAAAGGGTAAAAAGATTAAAAGAAAAAAGGGTAAAACTAAACGTCTCGCAAAACAACCCGAAAACCGAGGAGGCTGCCATCGGCCGCCCGGGTCGTAGGCGATGCGGGCAGAGCAGGAGCAGCTGTCTGGACCGTAGTTCCAGGCGCCGCCCCGCAAAACAGTCCAATCAGAATCTTTCCGCTTAATAGCAATATCCGACAAATTCGTTCTGTCTGCCAGTTGAAATTCAGGGTCATCCCTTCGATTCATGCACCATTCCCAAACATTGCCTGCCATATTCATAACGCCCTCAGGCGTTGCTCCCTCAGGGTATGATCCCACCGGTGTTGTTTGACCCACTTTACTACCAAAATTTGCTCGAGTCTTATCCGGTGTCTCTGGACCCCATGGGTACTTTCGATTACCATTTCCTGCAATCCATTCCCACTCAACTTCGGTCGGCAGGCTGAATCTGGCATTTGGATTATCGAAATGGTCCATTGGCCAAGTTTCAGTAAGCCAATGACAATAGGCCATGGCGCCATACCAGTTAACACCGACTACCGGCTGTTCGTCACCACCAAAACGTCGATCATCAAGGTAGTCGGACATATACTTTTTGACTTCATTACTGGACAGCGACGCAATAAACTGACGATAGTGTTTATTCATAACTGGATATTTGGCAACATACAGATTTGAGACAGACACCTTTTTCTTTGTCACGGGAAACTGATAGCTGCCCCCAGAAATGAAGATATAGTTTGTTTTATCTGTAACTGAACTAACTATTGACGCCTGTTTACCAGCTTTTTTAGATGGCACATCTACATTCCATTCTGCGAGCAATTCAGATGTCAGATTTCGTAATAGCGTTTCTTTGTCATTTGATATTGATTTCACAGCCGTAATAACCCGTTCAGAGGGATGGTTGCGAAGACACTGTAGGGTATTATAGCGTTTACGCCAGGAATACCGGTGATCGGTCAGTACCGCAATAATAGGGGCGATGGGTAATCGAACGGATTCCTGAACCATTTGCAGCAACAATGGCAAGGTTGCGCCGCCATTGTGATCATCAATCAGAAATTCTGTGAGAAATTCAGAAAAAACGGCCGGTTCAGTCAGACCAGCTGAAAAGAGAATGGTTTCCCGCCACCAGTCATCGTTAAAATTTTCGACCAATAAATCTGCCAGACCACGATTGGCAATTTCCACAGCCGCCAGATATTCCCGGAACGACTTATGCTGGAACATATAGGAATCATTTGATTTAACCAGAACTCCGGCGCGATCACGCATATAATTAAGGAATTCTGTCGGCGTGATTTTGGGGTTGATTTCTTCCAGCATACCGGTGATATACTCCTCTATTTTGTTTCCCGGCAATTCATCCTTTTTTAGTTTTGACTGCATCCATAACGATAAATAGCGAAGTATTTCCCTTGCTTCTGCTGCATTGACTAGTGGTTCAATATGTTTTTTTCGGTCACGGTGATCAAGAAGATAATTTATGCTGCGGTCATAGAGCGATACGCGACTGCCGGACAGGCTGCCTTGTTCGCGCCAGATAATTGCCATGATCTGCAACAATACTGGGATGCCCGCCATATCCCTGAATGATTGATTTTCATCCTTACCCAAAAAATTCATTATGTCATCGGCATGTATAGTTGCCTGAATTTCTAATTCATTTTTTTTCACTGTACTATTATTGAGTTTTTCAGCATGAACTTCTTCTAAAGCAGATGCCGTAAACCAATGAATAAGGAAATCCTTCTGCTGGTTTTCGTCCAAATCATGGACTTCAGCCTGGATATGTGATCTGTTCAGGAATATACCGTCTGCCTGGCTGTATCCTGTAAAACGGCATGTCACAACAAATATGGACTCACCGTATGCGGTTGCCGCGTTATCAATCCATCGGCAGACGGATTTTCGATTCTCCAGGCTGCTGACCTCATCAAGCCCATCAAGCAACACCAGTAAACCAGGCTCGTGCAGCCAATCTTTTAGTATATCTTTAGAAAGTTCCAGATTTCGATTAATTGCCCATACTGCCAGTGAATTGACGAAAGGTTGCTGAGGATCAATTTCACGTAACGGAATCAACAGAGGAATCAGCGGCTTTTTCAGAGAAAGTTGTTCACGTTTTGAATCATCGATAGAGCAGATTGCCAGATAACGCATCAACGTGGTTTTTCCTGAGCCGGGTTCGCCCAGAATCAGTATTGATTTGTCTTCGGTGATAGCTCGTACTAAAAGTTGTCGGGGTGATACCAGTCGATTGTTTGTTTCCTTTTCTACCCTGATTTCAGGAAAGTCACGACCGGATTCAGTTAGGCGCAAAGATACAAATGCATCAAGAAGATTAACAGGGATATTCGCAGAAGACAAAAATCCAAACAAGCTGATACGACTATGTTCGCGGTTTACCACTTCAAGATAATTTCGCAGTAATTTATTTTCGCCGTCCTTACGTTTGGCTGCTTTCGATTTTACCCGACGAGATTGGCTGGCAGTCGGTATGTAGTCACCTTGTATATATCCGATGTGTTCTTGGCCGTGTTTATCCTCTACCGGCAAACGACTCCATTTTAATTCCCTTAAATGAGAGTAACCATTGGGTTGATCAAATTCCTCCTTAAGTTTATGATGAAATAACATTGTCGAAAATAGAGCCGACGGTTCTTTGGACTCATTCATAAATTGCTTAAAATTTTTGTCATCTATCAATCGATTCGCGTCGGCCATAACCGAGCTGTAGTATTGATCACCAACCAGTTCGACAGTACCGTAAGCTAAAACCAGACGCAGTGACAAAGGCAGGTCTTTGCCCTTTTCTTCTAGATTATATCTTGTCACTTCCTGACGAAGGTGTTGAGTATATTCCAGAGCATCCATGGTGGAAATTGTTTTTAGTAAAATATAATACCCATCCCCTGTTTTTTCGCGTTCAAACAGTTTTGAAAACGGAATCACTGTACTGATAAAAGACCCGGCCTGTTCGATCAATTCCTGGAATTGTCGGGATATGGCTTTGCGGTGTATATCATCTTTATACTGGGATGTGAATCCGACGATATCGATACACAGGATTGGAAACATTGGATTTTCTGAAATAGCTGTACTCATCTGCACTTTCGATCTATAATTATTTATTCAATTATTATTTTTGTTTTACTATATATTGACATCAACTCACTTTTGTATCACTTTTAAGATTATTTTAAGTGAGTAGTTATACTGCAAGCAGTAGGTTTTTCGACATTCGTTATTCATTTCAGGCAACAATTTTACAGAAACCTGTCGAAAACCTGATGGCTGTCGGTATAATAGTAAATGTCATTAAGTAAAGAATCGCGGGTTTGTTGGTCTTTCCGCATACTGGGGGATTTTATACAAAAGCCCCCATTATGGCGGAACTCCAAACTTAAAAACAGATCAGGAGCATGAAAAATACCTAACTTATTGGCACTGAGTTAATCGTGCGCCGTAAAATGACGTCGTTTCCACTATGCTCACTTCTTATTATTCACTGTTTACTAAATTTCCTGACAAGCCAAAGTAGCTCAGTTGGTAGAGCAATTCACTCGTAATGAATAGGTCAGCGGTTCAAATCCGCTCTTTGGCTCCAAGTTTTCTTGCCTGTTTTGACCTCAAGTAATCCATTTTGCAAACTTATGCTATTTAGTGCCAATTTGTGCACTTCGTTTAAAAATTGCAAGCATTTTGCAAGCATTTTTTGTCAGGGTTGCTTGAGGGTATTGTGAGAAGAAAAATAGTTGGTAAAAAATTATTTTTAAGAGTGGAGTTTATTCGCTTCGCTCATTTCGGACCTTCGAGCTCTCACCTTTTTGTAAATCAATTCACAAATAAATCCACCGTAAATTAACGCCGGAAAATCCGGTCATTAAAAATATAACCAATTAATTTGTAGTTGGTTAACACTAATTAAATGTAATGATCAGATTTGCCATATTCATTCGAAAAACGTTTATACCTTTTTTATGGCTATCTTAAACCTTGAATATTTGGGATTGATGAAATTAAATATGCATTTCGGAATTTCTTCAATTACGCGGTAAGAAATAAAATATTTTTTGCTTAGAAGAAGTGCCTCCAATGAAAAGTTTTAATTATTATCTAGACGAAATATCCCAAATTTAGTTTGAACTTAACCGGCTACGCCAGGGTTTTACCGCTAAGATTGGCAAAATTAGTCCTCCTGGTGAACCTCCTATGTTATAAATTTAATTTCAGCTCGTTCGTAGTCCCGTCCACGCTAAGCGGGACGGAAGTTTTCGGAGAGCTTCAGCGATCCGGTGTTTTTACACGCTCGCTGAAGCATCGCTACCACTTCCGCCTGAAGACGGTACTACAAACTCACTTTCTTCCAAGATAGTGATTTTACTGAATATGTGCTTTTCCAGCATTAACAACAACTTAGAATACACTACCTATACTATTAAATTAATACGATATTTAATTTTGGAAGCAAATGAGTAGGGTTAGATAATAAACTTTTTTCAGTAATGCCGGTCATTCTTCTGCTAAAATCACCCCAATGTCGTTAAGTTAAGAGATAGGTTGATATGCAAATGCGAATTGAAATTTTTTTCTATCTTTTTTCCGTTGAAAGCTTCGATTTAATCGGATTTGAGTCGGCCTAATGAAGAATAATTTGTGTAAGCGTTCAATAATATAGTTTATTGAGTCTCTAAAAAAGAGCAAGATGCCGAATTCTTTCATTTTTGCCAAAGCTCTCGTTCGATTAACCTTATAGTCATGTTTGTCATTTTTTATCTTAACTTCAAGCTGCTCATCGATTGGGGTAATCAGCATTGAAGTTAAATTAAACATGAGAATTTTGGCAAAGAAATCCTGTTTTACAGTAAGAGGGGTTTGAAGTCCAACGGTACGAAAAGTTACTATAAGATCACTGTCCTTAAAAATTTTCCACCTAAATTGATTGACAGGTTGTCAATTTAGAGTATACCTCAAATTAACGTCAGGTCATAGTACTTAATTGTGTCAACTTAAGATTATTATTTTTGTTTATTGACACTTGTTTGTCAAACTCTATAACTCTAACTTGACATATTTAAGGATGGAATAATGACAGGACAACGTATTGGCTATATCAGGGTTAGTACCTTTGACCAGAACACAGATCGTCAATTGGAAGGTATACAAGTTGATCGTATTTTTACGGATAAAGGTATTCACCGGGAACAACTGGAAATATTAATAACTTTTGTTCGAAGTGGTGACACCGTTGTCGTACACAGCATGGATCGGTTAGCACGTAATCTCGACGATTTGCGTCGCATTGTTCAATTACTCACGAGAGATGGGATTCGCATCGAGTTTATCAAGGAAAATCTGTCTTTTACAGGCGAAGATTCGCCAATGGCAAACTTAATGTTGTCTGTAATGGGTGAATTCGCTCGAAAAACTGGATTGGACTGGTCAGTCGTTTCCCGCCACTTAAAGTTACTAAACCTGCCCTTTCCTATTTTAGAATATCTAGAAAAGAATCAAACGCCTGAAGTATTAAAACAATGTCACCTAAAATATTTATGCAGCCTTACAAAATTATCGGAGAAAGAATGTATTATAAGATTTTCTACAGATATCGGATAACAGACAACTAAAAATTCAATCTTAATCCTATCAAATAACAATGGATACCATCGTGGTGCGCTTGAATGTTTAAATGGGCTCCCCAAGCGCAACAACCTGCGCATTTTATTACCAATGACTGACAGCACAAAACCGTTATATTTCCATCTTAAACGGGCCTACTATATCCAGCTCGATGACAAGTTTCAAACGCTCGTATTCGATGCGAAACCTTCCGATCTAGACAATGAACGGATTCTCTCAAAACGGCAACTGCACGACTGTATCCGTGCGGAACGGAAATGCCATTATCTCAATGGCAAGATCAACATCGTCGACGAAGCCCGAGCTTATGCCGAAGTGATCAGACAAAACCCACACCTGACTAAAACGCAAATCACCGAAGAATGGTAGCGCCGATCTATTAGCACCGAAATGTACCAATTTTAAAAATCCTTGTATTGTTGTCCGTGATCTTCTTCCATTCTTGAGTTTTCTTAAAAAAAATTCAAAAAAATCATTTTCTTCTCTAATTCTTGATACTTACTCCTGGTTTATCAATTCTTTACAATCTATATTTAGATAGCTGCCCGTGATCTTCCATAGTAGCAGTACTAAACTAAAGCGCGTCTATCTACAGGTCGTTCATCAATGCCAGGTCATCATTATTGAAGGCGACAGCTTCCGGATTAAGGACAGATATTGATCGCCTGCCGGCAATGACATCTGAGATCGTCGCTGAACCTCATAAACACCAGGGTATGGTTCAAGGAGCTTCAAACAGACGTATTCGTCACCTGAAAAACCCTTGCGAATTATGCCCTCCAACCGGCCTATGCGGTAAAACACATATGGAGAAAACTCTCCAAACCGCTATGGTTTCTGCGAAAAAATGGCGCGGAATCCTAGAGGACTTTTATTGCCTAACCCCTGAATTCGGTAGTTTAGAACCGGTGTATTTCAGGAAAAATCCGTCGGCGGTAGCAAAGAACTCGGTTTTTCTCGAATTCATCTTTACCGAATGTTGAAAATCCTAAATCTTCCAGCGCAAATTTTTGAATTTATTCAGATAAACAATTCGGCGAAGTATAATGAACTATTCACTGAAAGACGTTTACGCCCATTGATTTCAAATAAAGGCAATAAGACACAATTAAAGTGGTTTCATGAAATATGTGTTGATTTATAGTTAAACCATAATAATAGTTTTAACTACTCATAAGGCTTAAGAGAAGTATCCTAAATTTAGCCTGGGAGACTGCTAAATGAACCCGATTGTTTTCAAAAAAGCAGTGGTTCAATTTATTGCATGGTAATTTCAATTATTCAGGTCTTGAACTCAAAATTCTATAGATATGTTGATCGTTAAATTTAAAAATGTGGACAATATATGTAGAATTTGGTCTATCTGTTTAACTCTAATATTATCGCAGTCATTGGGACAAAAGATATTGTCACCTCTGATTTTTGAAGATGAAGATGACGGCAGTCTTTTATCCCAAATTGTTTTTATCGTTAATGAATTTCGCTTTGTTGGGAATACCGTTATTGACGAATTGGAACTAGCCAAGGCCGCTGAACCATTTACCAATCGCGAAGTTTATCCTGAAGAATTAGAGGAATTACGACATAAAATTACGGTACTTTATCTTGATAAAGGGTACATCAATTCCGGGGCAGTCATTAGAGATCAAAACATAGAAAATGGCGTCATAAAAATTGATATTATCGAAGGCTCTCTTACTGAAATAAATATTGAAGGCAATAATCGCCTTCGCTCAGATTATATAAGCAAACGAATTATGTTGGGAGCTGGTCCTCCATTGAATGTAAACGAGCTCCAGGATAAAATCAAGATTTTAACCTCAAATGCTAATATTAGGCGTATTAATGCCGAACTGAAACCGGGAGCAACACCAGGGAAAAGTTATCTTGACATTAAAGTGGATGAAAATCATCCTCAAACACTAACCTTTAATTTAAATAATCACCGTACCCCTTCTGTCGGCGCAGAACGACTATTTCTGACAACGTCCTATCAAAATGTAACGGGAATTAGCGATCAGTTTGACCTTACCTACGGCATTACCAAAGGAGATTTTGAAGACTTCGATCTTGCCAACCTTGATGATATTGAAATTTCCTATACGGTTCCACTTAACTCTTTCGACACAACATTAGAATTAGCCTTCAGAAGAAGTGATTTTTCCGTCATTGAGGAGCCATTTGCAGACCTAAACATTGAAAGTGAGTCCGAAAATTTTAGCGTTACCATAAATCATCCGGTTCTTAAATCTTATCATGAAGAATTAATCCTGTCACTTAGTGCAGAACTTCGTCAAAGTAAAACGTTTTTACTTGGTCGACCATTTTCATTTTCAGTTGGCACGGATGATGGACGATCTCGTGTCGCAGTATTCCACTTAATTCAGCATTGGGTTAAACGAAGTTTGTCAAATGTAATCGCAGCACGATCATCATTTAATTTTGGTATCGACGCATTTCATGCGACGAAAGCAGGAAATACTACTCGAGATGGTAAATTCATGTCATGGCTAGGCCAATTTCAATATGTTCAACGTTTAGGCAGTACAGCAAATCAATTGATATTCAAGAGTACTGTCCAATGGACGGACGATGAATTATTGTCATTGGAACAGTTTAGTCTGGGTGGCTCAGGAAGCATAAGAGGATACCGTGAAAATCAATTGGTCCGGGATAAAGCTCTGGTCACTTCAATTGAGCTTCGTTTCCCAATTTTATTCGATCGGCGAGGCAAAGAAATATTACAATTGGCGCCATTTTTAGATTACGGTCGAGCAACGAATAATGGTTCCGGCACCCACGAATTTAATAATCTGACAAGCGCGGGATTGGGAATATTATTCACACCATTTGAGCAACTTAATTGTCAGCTATACTGGGGCTATCCATTTAGGGAAATCGATCGCGATGAAAATGACCTACAGGATAAAGGAATTCATTTCAATATTAGCTTTTCGACTTTTTAACATATTCCAGCGCTTTGACTTACGTTGCGATTGTGTTAATCGAAGAGTTCTTTCCATTCTGTAAACGAGATCCGGTTCCATTCCAGAGGAACTACACTTCCAAATTTGATCATCTTATCGGAAACGATTAAGTAATTATCGTGAACCGCTTCCACAATGCCGGAGCTAATTCGCCAATAATTATCATCCTTCAGATAAGTCTCAAACTCCCATTCTTCAATGTCTTTATAACCTTCCGGTGCATATTGGATGATATCGCCAATTAGACTGGCAGCAATACATTGATCAATATAGAATGACTGCGGTGAGCTGTTTTCCCTCAATGCCAATTTTTCCTGAAACGTTGAAAGTGTGGACAAATCTGCAATCAATTCAGCTATTTTACTTACGTTGAGTGGATCATCTTGTTCTAATTTTTTAACAGCAAATTTATGAAGTTGGTGAGTATCGTAGACCGTTTTATTACTGTAAGGCGATTGATAAGGGTAACGGTATGAACTATTAACATAAAAAAAATGGAACTTCTCGGATATCTGTAAAATGATCACCTTTTAATAAGGTGTCGATTTGATAATCGGAGGAACTGGCAATATAGCCTTCTTAATTTTTGAAACAACAAAAATTAAGGAGAGGCCATGTCAACCAGTTTACTTTATCATACTCAAGGAATCCATGATTTTAAATTTGAATCTTTTGATTTCACAGGCGGACAAACTGTCGCAACGATTCATCGAGATGAAGACAAGTTTCACTGCCCATGTTGCAACAGTTTGCGGACAACGCCAACATTTATTGGGACCCGCAAAATTCAAAGTCTGCCGATAGGGAGCCATCGTTTTTTCGTGCGAGTAAAGATGCATCGTATCCGGTGCAGTGATTGCGCTGCATTTCTTATGGAAAAATTGCCCTTTATTACTTCAGAGAAGGCGCGGTACACGAAGGCATTAGCACGAACCGTCATAGAGCTCCGTCCAGAAATGAGCATCTCAGCGATTGCAAAGTATTTCGGTTTACACTGGACAACTGTCAAAGAGATAGAAAAGAAGCACCTAAAGAAAAAGTACAAAAATGTTCCCTTGTCGGAAGTTCGGGTGATTGGCATAGATGAAATTTATGTTGGCAAAAATAGATATTTGACGGTTGTTCGAGATCTTTACAGTGGCGCAGTCCTGCATGTCGGGGAAGGCAAAGGGGGCGATAGTCTTGAAGCGTTTTCCCTACGCCTCAAATACTCAACATGCAGGATTGAAACTGTTGCTGTTGATCTTTCAGCTGCTTATACCTCGTGGATCAATAACAACCTGTCGGAAGCAACAATTGTCTACGACCATTTTCATGTTGTTAAGCTGATGAATGAAAAACTCGACAAGATTCGACGACGGACAATGTCGGAGCTTGAAGATGAACAAAAGAAAATGCTGAAAAACAAACGCTGGTTGCTTCTGAAAAATGTTGAAAATCTCGATACTGATAAGGAAAAATCTCTTGATCAATTACGTGAAACTTACAAAGAATTAGGCGATGCAAGTATCCTCAAAGAATCACTAAGAAACATATACTCTATCGTTCCCGACGGGTATATGGCCCGTGTAGCATTCCAGGATTGGTGCAAACTTGCAATAGACACTGGCATACCCGAAATGAAAACCATGGCAAGTACTATTACTTCTCATCTTGACGGAATCGTCGCTTACTGGAATGAAGGGATAACCTCTGCAGCCATGGAAGGATTCAATAATAAAATTCGATGGCTAATCAGGCAAGCTTACGGATATCACGACCAAGAATATTTCAAACTCAAAATCTTTGACTTGCCAAAATTGCGCATCGTGAAAAACCTATGATTTTACAGATATCCGAGAAGTTCCAAAAAAATGTTGTGTCGGATTGCTCAAATTTGTTAACCAAAGTGCTGTATAGTATAAATTTGAAGAATTCCCAATCGAATCTGAAGGGTTACTAAACAGTTTTGGTGAAAACTGACTATCGTAAAAAATGTTTATATATCCATTTTCCACAATGTCATTCCCATAGACATCAATAGCTTCAACTTTTCTTATCGATACATTGACATTCACTTGATGGGGTTTCTCAACAAATCGAATTGGTGCAACCGGCAGACCATCGGCAACAGATGCTCCCAATAAAATAGCACCGTTTGGCCTACACAAGAGATATTGTTCCGAATTGTTAGAATCTTCAACAACTAGCAAATCTGGTCCAGATGAATAAACTTTCTGATCTTGAAAAATTGAAGGAATGTAAATATTATCCTGTATTGATACAGAGGAAGTTACACCATTTATGTTGAATAGTTTCCCCCGGGAATTTCCAATTTCATTAGCAATGTCAAAATTCCAGAGTTCAACTTTGCCATGTTCTAAATGGAAATTGCTGCTAAGAAATCCTTTAACTTCTGATAGAGGATAGAATAATCCTATAGATGTGCGTCGATAATCGTCCGCTTCGACACTTAAAAGGTCGTTCATGTTTGGAAACTCATAGATCAGTATATAGGGATTAGTCACAGAGACCTCACTATCAGTTGTCGTGATTAAGCCTGATTCAGAGTCAATTTCGATGGCCCCTATTGGATGTCGATCAAACATTACGGGGCCAATTGAATCTAAATCATTAGCTGAGGCTGAACCTAAGAGTACTACTCCATTTGAATTTTTAAGTACATAACTTCCAGAATATTTTTGATGCACCCAAAAATCACCTCGCCTCGTATAGAGTATTTTTCTGTCCTTTTCCACGACAAAGAACCCCTCACCCCTGATTGCAATGTTTCCACCGCCACTATAATACATATCGGTTTTGTTCATAAGAATACTGCCCTTCCAGTGAACAGATCTGTTTACGATTCCTATGGATGAATTTTCAATACTGGATTGTTGATCCTCAACTTTTATTGGAGACAGATCGCGATATAAGTCGTAATCCAAACCGACTAGTTGGTCCGGATTAGAAAACCGTCGAATACTTACAAATTTATTGTTAACGATACTCTTTCCGAAATAATCAAAAGCTCTTATTTCGCCAGATTTTCGATCAATACGAATTGATTTCGGGTATTCGCTAAATTGTATCGGGTGGAGCAGTCCCTCATTTTTTTCCCTGGAGCCAAGCAATACTATATCGTCTCTGAACGCTAACACATATTTTCCAGAGTTTTCTGCGTCTTCTTTCAGATTGTAAAGATAATAATATATAAAAAAATACGGCATGTAAAGAGTTTCTCCTCGGTACATGACAGAAAGATAAATTGATCCCGTATCGTTATTTTCAGATTCGTAAGCTGATTTAAAATGGCTAAAGTCCCTAATCGAATGCTGAAGCACATCGATATTGCACTTTTCTAACATACCTTGACGGATAGCGACGTTAGTAGAGTTGATCTTTTTTGCTGAATTGGTTTCTCGAAAGACTCCAAAACTTCTGCAATGGTAAGGGCCGATTTCCACTTCTTCAAGCTCGTCGAGATTCAAAAATTGATGTATCTGTATATAAGCGTTCTCGACTTCAACGCTTTCACCAGATTGATTAAATAATAAATATTTTTCAACATGTGGCGTGATTATTGTTTTTATTCTCTCGTTATTAAATATTTCAATATTTTTCGAATCGACTTTGCCGTTTGTACCAACAGTTAAAGATCCGGGAAAATTACTAAAACGTACAGGTCCAGTCGTTTTTCCAAATTCAGATTCCGCACCTAATAAAATTGCGCCATTGGGGCGACGTAAAATAAATGTTCCCGGTAAATCAAAATCTTCCTCCAGAGAAAAATCTCCGAGTCGCGAATATAGGTTTTCTCCCTCAAATCTTACCCGAAAAAAGCCGTTCCCATCAATTGCAAAATGTGTTAGCATGTCAGTATTTTCGATTGGTCCGTTTGTCCAAACGATACGTTGTTCTTTTGACACAGACAATGAACTCGCCAAACTTCCCTCGCGAATTGAAGCCTCTGAAGGAAGAATTTTATTAGCAAGCGTGGTTTCTCGGTAGATTCCTAATGACGGATCAAGTGAGTCATCGTCATCAATTCTAATCAACCCGTCCGGATTCGAAAATCTGTATATTCCAACAAATTCGTTTTCTACTAGGCTATTACCCTGTTCATCTTTTGCTTTTAGAATTGCTGCATCATAATCGACTGAAATATATGACGTCCATGCTGTAAATCTAACAGGACCTGCAGGGTCACCCTTTAGGGCAAAAGAGCCCATTAGAACAGCCCCATTCGGACGAATTAGAAGATAGGTTCCAGGTATTTCCAAATCTTCGATTAAATTGAAATCACCCGCACGAGTATAGACTATTTCATTTTTGAAAAACACCGCAAAAAATCCTTCGCCGTCTATCGCCAAATCATATCTCCTATTCGTATTTTCTAAAACATTATTATCCCAATCAATATATTTGTTAGGTGTCATCTCTTCGGGACTTGAAATATGCCCTTGTGATACACTCTTAAAAACAATCGTTTTTTCCGTCGTTCCTGCATTCTTGTGATAGATATCGGAATCGATCAGCTCTAATGTCTCATTATTGCTAAAGTCTGTAATTTTGATAAATTCGTTTTCAACAAGGCTATCGCCATTATTATCGACCGCGACAACCCGACCTGAAAATGCTCTGATACTAATGTTTTCCGGATATTGAGAGAAACGCACCGGACCGGAAAGTTCTCCATCTGATTCTTGCGCTCCCAACAGAATGGCACCGTTTGCTCTGCTTAATACATATCCGCCGGCATTTTCTGGATCGGGTTTCAGAAAGAAGTCGCCGGTTTTTGTAAATCCGGTCTCGCCGTCATATTCAACGGCAAAAAAACCATCGCCAATAATCGCAATATGCGTATCTCTCCCCGTTTCAACGATGGACCGAGCAGATGATTGAATTACTTCGAATTTAGCAACTATCTGTCGATCCTCCGTCATTGCTACAGTAGTGTTGGTCACGCCAGAATCGCTAACACCCTCGCCAACCCAGCTGATAAAACGATAGCCCGGTTCGGGGGTCGCTATTATCGGCACGAATTCTCCTTGCTCGTAATCGCCATCACCTTCGATAGTTCCAGCTCCATCGGGTTCAATCGAAATGGTCAAACTAATAATATTATCATCTAATCCTGTTTGGAATACGTGAACCATATCAACTGGAGTAGTCCCAAGAAAAACCGACCATTCTATCCTTGCTGTTCCCGCTGATCCGGTTCGAATATAGTAAATTTTGCTATCATCTGCAGTATAAGATAGCCATTCACCATCATTCGAAAGTGAGATTTGTCTAACTCCATTTCGGCCGTGAACCCAAACATTCCTCCATTTTTCTTTCATAGGATTATATTCAAAACACCGGATTTTCCCACCTCCGAATAACGGATCATCATCCCCCAAACTGGACGTAAATACCCGCACTTTGCCATTCAAGTTGTCGATATTGTGATCCAATACAATATTATTGGGATTTTTCCCAAGCGCAGTACTAATTGTCCAGGAAATACATTCACCACCATCTTTTTGCATTGCATGCAGAACTCCTCGAGATCGATCTGCCCGACTATAAAAGATCCAGTTGTTATTAGTTGACGAGGTAACAACGGGTACACTATCGCTCCAGAATTCGATTATTGATTCATCACATGACAACTGCGAATCAACTTCTGAGAGAATTGCATGCCCCTCAAGATTATAATTCCCGTTATTATTCAAACTGGTCGCCCATGCATTTCCGCTTTCTGTAACCCAAAGTGAAGAATAGCTGTTACCCGTTAGACTTCCCAGGGAGATTGGCTGAGCAGTCTGTATACCATACACCATCAAATTGTTGTCATTCATGTAAAAATATCCGTACCCACCCGAATACGAACGACTCAATTTCATCCCATTTCCTGGTAAATCCGCAGCAATAAATCTGCCGGAGCTAGCATCGAAAAGTTCGAAAAGTCCATCATATTCAATGGCAACATGAATTCCATCTGGGAACGGTAATAATTTTCTAACTGAAATACTGGGTATATAGCCGACAATATCTTGTGTTACGACGTCGATAACAGCCAATCCATCTTCCAGACCGACAAGTGTCAGTGAATGTTGACCAAAGCGGAAATTATCGTCCCGTTTGATCATACGAAATTCCTCAATCATTTGATCGTCATGTTGGTAGACCACACGGATCCGGTTTTCTCCAGTTTCTAACGGAATGACTACCGTAAAATTGTCATCAGTATGAAGATCTAATAAATTAGGATTGAGTATCTGATCATTTACGTATATCTTGAGTATAGTATTCGATCTTATTTCCGCGAACCCTGTCAGTAGAATATACTGATAATTGGTCGTGACTAAGGGATTTTGTGGAGTACGAATATGAAGATGCGATGATGCTGAAGCGGCTCGGGACGATGTGGTTACTTGATTGAGGTGGATTTGACTAGATTGCAATCCTTCTTCTGCGGTAACAGTACCAATACGTCTGCTATCAATATTGATACTTTGAGATTCTTCAATTTTCGCGGAATGATGGTCCGTTTTAATTGATAGTTTGTCTGTTGTATTACTGATTTTTGTGGGATAATTAACTGAGTGCGAACTTCTCTCGTTAGAGGATATTGAATCATTCTGGGCAGACTTTTTTTCTTTTGAAAATTTATCTGAGGCATGTCTTGAAACATCCTGATTTTGAATTTTTCTTACTACGCTATTCAGTGCGATTACCAATTTATTTTGGGGATAACACAGAATTGTGAGTCCCGAAAACAAGAGTATAAGTTTTACGCTTTTTCTGGATCTGAATGTCATTATAATACCTTTTAGCACACCACGACTCTTGCGTCCCGGGAAAAACACCTCCTATAACGCAATACTTACCCTAAAGATAGTCTTTAATATGATACTTAACCATTGTTCAAATTATACAAATTTGGCAGATATATAATTACCAATTTGAGATCACAACGTTTTGACCTGGAATTCGTGCAAATTAATTCAGATACAGAAGTCTATTATAGTGAAGAGACTATTTGTCGTCGATGAATATGAAAAGAATCTTGCACTTATCACTCAAAGACTTGAATTATTTGTTTAAACCCCAAACGATCCCGCACTATTTGATTTTTCGATTGACTATTAAATTGCTTTCATCAGAACAAGGTTTATTTCTTAACATACCATGGGAATAACGTATCACCTCCAGGTTCCGTGAATGTGAATTTCTGTGGAAATTTGGCAGCAAATATGATCTTCTTGTCATCAACGAGTAAAATAATTTCGCGGTATGTGATATGGATTCCTTTCACTATTCCAGTCTCAATTTCCTTAACAAAATTTTTGTCTGCTGATACATGTAAATGTCCCTTTCCATATGTATCTACGTAGTAGAAATATCCATATGGTACACGTGTGCCTCCATAGACTAAGGATCCATATGGAAGGTATTTAATCATATCACCAATCAGACTAGCGGCAATACATTGATCAATGTAGGATGAAAGTGGCGAACCTGGATTAATTAATTCCAATTTATCTTCAACTGATGAAAGGTTGGATAATTTGGCAATTAGATTTCTTATCTCACCTATATTCAATGGATCTATGTATGAGAATACTTCGAGTATTACACTATAAAATTGATCGGTTTCATAAAAGGTAGATTTATAATTTTGCTGTGTTAATACCTCATATTTTAATGGCGACATTGACAGTGCAGTGTTATACAACGTGGGATGTCTACCTGTGTTCCAAATAGATAAACTTGACTGTGGATTCTCTCCATAAACAGATGATTCGTTACCTTCATGTAACGAGAAGTGATTATCAAAAAATAAATCGATATAAGCATTGCTAACAATGTTATTTCCCTCGATATTCGTCGCTTCTATTCTCTGTGCCGTTACATTGATTGATACCTGATTAGGTTTTTCAACGAATCGAACCGGCGCGGTCGGCAATTCATCGGTTGCTGAGGCTCCCAATAAAATGGCGCCGTTTGGTCGGCACATTAGATACTGTCCCGAATTATCAGGATCTTCAACAACTAGCAAATCTGGTCCCGACGAATAAACTTTTTCGTCCTGAAAAATAGCGGGAATATATAGATAATCCAAGACAGAAACCTTAGACGAAATTCCATTAATATCATACATTTTCCCTCGACTGTTGCCAAGATCGTTTGCAATATCAAAATTCCAACGTTCGATTGCACCCTGTCTTATCGTTAGGTTCTCGGTCCTTGTTCTTGTAACCTCTAAGGGGCAATAGAATAATCCTAACGGGCTCATACGATACGGATCGATTTTTATATCAACAAGATTACTGATATCCGGAAATTCAAATATTATTATGTATGGATTTGTCACAATAAGCTCATATCCAGTACCAGTAACAAAACCGGTTATAGAGTCAATACTAACTGTGGATGGAACCTCATTGAATGTTACCGGTCCAGTCAATTCATTACCACTTGCTGAATCTGTGCCCATGAGTATTGCACCATCTGGACGGGCAAGAACAAAGACCGACGATTTCCCATTTGGAATCTCTATGATACTGAAATCACCTCGTTTACTATAAATTATTTCGTTAAGAAATTTAAAAGTAAAAAAGCCGTTCCCAATAATTGCAATATTACTGACATAATTTGGTAGTATCTGAGCGACAATACTTCCTTTCCAGTTTACGGATATGTTGGTAACTGTTTTTAATAACTTGTCCCCGGTTTGTGAAGTCTGAGTTGATTGATTATTCTCATTCTCCACGGACGATAAATCTCGATAAAGGCCATAATCCAAACCTATTAATTGGTCAGAATCAGGAATGTGTCGAATACTAATATATTTATTCTCGACGATACTCGCTCCATGGTAATCATAAGATTTCACTTCGCCTGATATCGAATCAATTCGAATTGATTTCGGATTCTCGCTAAATCGTATCGGCTGAAGCGGTCCGCTATTTTTCTCGGCGGTACCGAGCAACGTTACTCCATCAACTACGGATATTATATAGTTTCCGGGCTTCTCGGGATCCTCTGTTAGAGGAAACTTATAAATGCCATGAAGTGGAGCATAGAGAATTTCCCCGTTGTACAAAACAGAGAAATAGATTGATCCTGAATTATTAATCTCGACTTTTTGTGTTGATCTAAATCGGAGAAGATCTCGTTTAACCTGTTTATCTATGTCAATGTTGCAGCCTTCTAAGAGTCCTTGTATTATACGGCTTTTACTGTTATTAATTTTACCTGCAAATTCAACTTCTCGAAATAGTCCATGTTTTCGGCAATGATAAGGTCCGATTTCGACTTCTTCTAATGCATCGGGGGTCATAAATCGATATGTCTGGATGTACATATTTTCAACTAAACCGTCAGCGTTTAAATCGGTTTCTATAAGATTTCCCCTACGTTGATCTACCTTAAAAGATGATGGCATATCGAAAAAACGAACACGCCCTATAGAATTACCATTTTCCTTATCAGAACCTAACAAAATCGCCCCATTTGGTCGGCGTAAAATGAAGGTCCCAGACAAATCCGGATCTTCTTCTAGGGAAAAGTCTCCTAACCGTGAAAGTAAATGTTCTCCCTGAAACTCGACCAGAAAAAAGCCTGTGCCAATAATCTCAAGATGCGTTCGCATGTAAGTGAATTCAGTCGGGCCTTGATTCCAAGCATCAGGATCAATTGAGACGGACAAGGAACCTGTCAACATTCCTTGCCGGATTGCGGTCCTTGAAGGAGAAATTTTGTTAGCGAGTGTAGTTTTCCGATATATTCCCATGGAAGAATCAATTGAAATATCGTCGTCAATTCTGATCAACGCGTCTGGATGCGAAAATCGATACACACCTATAAATTTGTTTTCGACTATACTATTACCGTTATTATCCGTTGCACTGACATTTCCAGTATTTGAACCAATTGAAAAAGACTGTACCGGGCCATTGAATCGAACCTGCCCAACAGGCTCGCCATCTTGGATCGTGGAACCAAGTAGAATAGCTCCGTTGGGACGACTCAGTAGAAATGTTCCCGGCATGTCCATATCTTCTACAAAATCAAAGTCTCCTGCACGAGTGTAAACAATTTCATCCTTAAATAATACTGCAAAAAATGCAGCACCTTCAAGAGCCATGTGAGTTTGCCTACCCGTATTCTCTCTTTCATCGTTATACCAGTCAACGTATTTCTTAGGCTCAATATTTTCAGGAGATACAATATGGCCCTGAGACAGGTTCTTAAATCTTACCAATTTCTCCGTGGTTAAATCGCTTGAAGACTTTATATCATCAACAATCGTTTCTAACGTCTCCTCGTTATCATACGTATTAATTTGAATAAAGGCGTTTTCGACAATGTTAACTCCATGATCAGTCGCTCTTACCTCACCCGACAATGCGTTGATGTCAATACTCTCTGGAAATTGAGAGAAACGGATTGGACCGGCGAGCTCCCCTTCCGCCTCTTGCGTTCCCAACAAAATGGCACCGTTTGGTCTGCTTAATATATATCCGCCGGCGTTTTCCGGATCGGGCTTCAGAAAAAAGTCACCTGTTTTCGTAAATCCGGTCTCGCCGTTATACTCAACGGCGAAAAAACCGCCGCCAACAATCGCAATGTGCGTCTCTCTCCCCGTTTCAACAATGGATCGAGCAGATGACGGAACCGCTTCAAATTTAGCAACTATCTGTCGATCCTCCGTCATTGCTACAATAGTATTCGTCACGCCAGAATCGCTAATACCCTCTCCAACCCAGCTGACAAAACGATAACCTGGTTCGGGTACCGCCGTTATCGGTACTAATTCTCCTTGCTCGTAGTCTCCATCACCTTCGATAGTTCCCGCCCCAATGGGTTCAATTGATATGGTCAAATTAATAATATTGTCATCTAATCCTGTTTGGAATACGTGAACCATATCAACTGGAGCAGTCCCAAGAAAAACCGACCATTCTACCCGAGCCGTTCCCACAGATTCGGTCCGAATATAGTAAATCTCGTTATCATCATTTGCAGCATAGGATAGCCATTCACCGTCATTCGAAAGTGAGATTTGTCTAATTCCATTTCGGCCGTGAACCCAAATATTCCTCCACTTTCCTTTGATAGGACTATATTCAAAACACCGGATTTTTCCACCTCCAAATAGAGGATCAATATCTCCCTGACTGGACGAAAATACCCGCTGCCCGCCATGCAGGTTGTCGACTTTGCGATCAAGCACAACATTATTAGGATTTTTCCCAAGCGCACCACTAATTGACCAAGAAACACATTCATCGCCATCTTTTTGCATCGCATGCAGAAATCCCAAAGATCGGAATCCTCGGCTATAAAATATCCAGTTGTTATTTGTTGAAGAGGTCACGATCGGTACACTATCGCTGCGGAATTCTTTTGTTGATTCACCGCATGACAACAGTAAATCAACGTCCGAAAGAACTGTATGTCCCTCAAGATTATACGTCCCATTTTCATTCAAATTGGCCGTCCAGGCGTTTCCGCTCTCAGTAACCCAAAGTGATGAATAATTGTCACCCAGTAGGTTTCTCAGAGAGATTGGCTTATCAGCGTGAGTGTCGTACGCCATCAAACTGTTGTCATTCATATAAAAATATCCGTATCCATCCGAATACGAACGACTCAATTCCATCCCATTTCCTGGTAAATCCGCAGCAATAAATCTGCCGGAGCGAGCATCGAAAAGTTCGAAAAGTCCATCATATTCAATGGCAACATGAATTCCATCCGGGAAGGGTAATAATTTTCTAACTGAAATCGTGGGTATATAACCGACAATATCACGGGTAACGACGTCAATAACAGCCAGTCCATTTTCCAGACCGACAAGTGTCAGTGAATGTTGGCCAAAGCGGAAATTATCGTTCCGTTTGATCGTACGTACTTCCTCAATCATTTGATCGTCATGTTGGTATACCACACGGATCCGGTTCTCACCAGTTTCTAACAGAATGACTGCCGTAAAACGGCCATCATCATGCAGATCTATTAAATTAGCATCAAGTATCTGGTCATTTACGTATATATCGAATACAGTGTTCAATCTAATTTCCGCCAACCCTGTCAGAAGAATATGTTGATAATTAGTCGTGACTAAGGAATTTTGTGGAGTACGAATATTAAGATGCGATGATGCTGAATCGGTTCGGGACGATGTGGCTACTTGACTTGGGTGGATTAGGCTGGTTTGCCATTCGCCTTCTATCGCAACAGTTCCAATACGTCTGATATCACCTTTGCCACTTTGTGATTTTGATTTTTTTGCATAAGAATGGTTAGTCTTACTTGATACATTGTCAGTTATTTCACTAAAACTTATGGAATTGCTAATTATGTGCGAAATTCTCTTGTTGCCGGATTTCGAATCGCCCTGGCCAGCTCCAGACTCCGTTTCGTCGAGATATTTATCTGAGAGGTCTCTTAGACCATTTTGATTCTGAATTTTGCTTACTACACTATTCAGAGCATTTACCAGTTTATTCTGTGGATAGCAAAGAATGGCGATCCCCGCGAACAAGAAAATCAATTTTACCCTTTTTCTGAAAGTCATAGTAATACCTTTAACTTTGAGCTAGGACACAATAATTTTGAAAAAAAACATCCCATGCAAAACCAACTTATTATTAGATGCTTTCTCTCAATAATAGTCTACACTATAATACCAAATAATAATGATAGATCTTACGTGAGTTTTTTAATTTTTTTACGCAGTAAGAATATTAATAAGACCGTATCATAATTCAGTCAGAAACATTGTTTAATCACAGGGACTTCGATAAAGGTATTGGAAATTCAAAATACGACGAGTACATATTCTAAATTTCGAATCGATTTATGGAGCCGATATAGAATTGTATTCCCCACCATTAAAAAAAATCAAAACAATGTCGCTTATTTGAATAATGTCACCATTTGCCAATTTTTTATTGACAATCTTAATACCGTTTATAAATACGCCGTTTTTCGATTCGCAATCGTTTAGATGCCAGCCATCACAATCACTGGTGATTTGACAGTGTTCTCGCGAGATGAAATCATACTTCAAATACAGTTTATTCTGGGATCCTGAGCCAATTGTAAAGGGTGAAGCAATGGTTTGCCATTTAGCTTTTTGTTCACGATTTTCATTGGTCTCGATAACAAGAACACATGCATCGGAATATTCGGTTGGGGGATATCGTCTGAGCAAATCAGTCAAATACCGAATTCTATTGTCAATTTCTCGACTTAACAGACCATTATCCGAGTTTGAATGATCACCACAGTTGACGCTAGTTTTACATTGTGTATCATTGTCAATTTCATCAAGTTTCTCATCCAAACCAGTTACGTTATCCATTAACTTTTTAACTTCATTTTTAAGAAAACCAACGACACGATTCCGATGCTGATACACCAAATTTCGTGTGATATTGAGTTTATTTGCGACGATATCGGCATTTTGTTGCTCCAATACATACATTTGAAAAGATCGCCATGTCATATCATCAATTCGTTTGCAAACTATCTTCAAAACGGCATTTAAAACCTCTCGTCTCATTGAATCGTCAGCCATTTGCCATGAAGCATCGGACGTTTCGATAATTTCGGATAGCGCTTCGTCGGGTAATTTCTCAATGGGCAACGTTTGTAGCTGACGGGCATATAGCGAACCAATACGAGAAATCGCAATTCGAATTAAATAAGTACGGAATTTTCCTTTCACTTGATCATAACTAAATTTGGGTAAATATTTCATGAGCTGACACATTGTTTCCTGAAGAACATCCGCTGCCAGTGATTCAGTACACCCCTGTTTTCGACAAAATCCTATCACTAACGGGGAATAAAGATTATAAAACTGATTCCAAGCCTCATCATCATTCAAATCTTTCATTCGTTCGATAAGTGACAAAGACGTTTTAATACTTGAACCACCAGTGTTTTGTCGGTTTCTTGGCATTTATTAAACCTAATGTTGTTTGACATTTTTTTATAAGCAGACTAGATATCTACATTATCACAATATACTAGTTAGGCTGATATATGAATCTGTAATTTTCAAGTAGTTCAAATTACAATTCGGTTATTTATACAAGAATATAGGCAGGAGCCTCAATTTTTCCATTTATAATATGATTTCAAAGCGTCCAGATCACGATCGAAATCGATACACTTGTTTCAATATTGGTGAAACATTAAATTGAGCTAAACTTTTTTATTGTGTAAAATCATTTCGGTGTATAAGAAATGAATCAAAATATTGTATAACTAAAACAATGTCAGTTTGTATTTATTCAGGATACTAGACGTTGTCGTACCAGACAAAAAGTAACGGTATACTACTTGTATAACCGACAAGTGATCCGTTTCATTTTTGCGAACATGATCTGTCGACTTAACTCGTGGTATCATAAAAAAGCGCCAGGCTAATTTCTTTGTTACAATTCAGATATTTCAAGAAAGCGAATAATCACCCCATTTGTCCTGTGAATTAAGGAACAATCTATGAACAATCGAAAACGACATGATGTTCGACGAAAACGGATCAAACGGCCGATCTGTTTTAGCAGAAAATTGGGTCAAAATATCAATTGCACCGATAGATTGAATTTGAGAAATTCCACAGCCTTCCACTATTTGAGATTTTCTATTAAAAACCATACATGCTGCAATGTCAGATATCGGCGAATCAAGGGAATGGAAGATGACACTGATTATTCAAATAATTCTAACCATGTAAAACTTCTACCCAAATCGGATTCGGTAAAAAAGCATTATAGCGAATTTGGCGATGAAACATCGACAAAATATCAGAGTTCGTTAGGTACGCCATGGATAAACGATACCTATAATCGTATATCCTCTCATAGTGACTTGATCGATAGAATATTAACTGGCTCTTCTGAGGAGAAATATGAATTTGTTAGTAATCTTGCACAAGGGGGCATGGGCAAAATCACATTGGTACGGGATAAGAATTGCCAGCGAAAGACCGTAAAAAAACAGATACTTGTTAATAGAAATTCGTCAAAAGAATTAATCATCCGTTTTATTCGCGAAGGACAAATTACTGCACAATTAGAACATCCCAATATTGTTCCGGTATATGAAATTGGTCAGGACCATGAGGGACAAGCATACTATACAATGAAACATACGGGAGGATCGAATCTAGGTGATATACTAAAAGGACTTGTCACAAACGATGAAACAACAGTACGAAACTATCCGATTTCACGAATTCTTAATATTATCAAATCGATTTGTGACGCTTTGGCTTATGCGCATTCAATGAACGTTGTTCATCGAGATCTTAAACCGGAAAATATCATGGTCGGTCAATTCGGAGAAGTCGCAGTACTTGACTGGGGTCTTGCGAAAATTTTGGATGAATCGGATATCTCAAACGAGATAGAATCCTTTGTAGAAACCGATCTCGAGATAAATAAAAAATTAAAGAAAATTGATGCTAATAAAATCGATATAGATCTCCCAGACGACTTAAGAAATTTATTAAAGACTTACGAAGGGGCTATCGCCGGAACACCAGAATATATGGCCCCTGAACAATTAATTGGCGATGTCAAATTGATAAATAGGTTGACTGACATCTACGGTTTGGGAGCAATTCTCTATAGCGCATTGACGCTCAAGACGCCGCAGAATGGTAAAAATGCTGCGGTAATTTATAACAAAATCAAGAGCGGCGAAATCCCACCCCCGATTCGTTGCAATAAAAAAAAGAAATATGTTCACTGTCCCCTGGGCAAGATCCCAAAACCGTTGTCAGACGTCGCGATGAAAGCGATGGCCTTCGATCAAAAAAATAGATATCACTCAGTTAATGAATTTAAGCAAGAAATTGAGAATTATCAAGCCGATATCGCGACGGCTGCGGAAGAGGCGGGATGGTCACGAATTCTTTGCTTATTGGTGAAACGAAACAAGATTCTTGCGATTAGTTTCACGATCATTTTGTCATTTGCTTTGTATTCCTACCAGCAAATAAAAGATCGAGAATCACTGGCACAATATCGTTTGGCGGAGAGTCATCTTGCCCAAGGAGACGTTTATACCCGATCCAATGAATGGTACACTGCAAAAAAGCACTATCAAATTTCTTATGATTTATTTCGTGAATTAAGGCAGCCGACTTTTCCAGCAGAGGTTCGCCTTTTTGACGTCTATAAGCATGCACCTGATCGTCTCAATAGCTTTGTGCATCCTCAAATTCCTACCTGTTTCGATATTTCCGATAACGGACGAACTCTGATAGCCGGAAATAGTAATAATCGCCTAATCCTTCAAGATATCGTTACAGGGAGAAAAATAAATTCTATTCTCAGGTCGAAATTAGAATCTCCTCCGATAGCGATCACACTGGGACCCGATCAAAAATATGCCTACACAGGACATTATGATGGATCTGTGGTTATATGGGACATAATTAGAGGGATCGAATTGACAGTTATTAAGGACGCTCATGAAGGCCCTGTTTATCAAGTGATTCCGATGTTGGCAGATGGATCCGTTATATCTGCTGGTGCGGACGGTGTCGTAAAAATATGGAACTCAGTATCTGGACAAAAAAAGCAAACCTGCTGTGAGCATCAATCAGATATCAGAGTTTTCGAAATATCAAAGGATAATTCCATGCTTCTTTCTGGAAGTACGGACGGAGCCGTTAAATTATGGGATATCCCTCAGGGGAATTTGGTCGCATCAATCCAGGAAATCAGTGTAGAGGTTTTATCTCTATCTGGAAACTTTAACTTTAGTAATGTTGCAGTAGGCTATCGAGATGGTCGCGTAACCGTCTGGAACCCCCACACCGATAAATCACTATCTACGATGCCTCGTCCAGTGGCTGTCCACAGTATTCAATTGTTACCGGACAGTAAGTCTTTATTGGTAGGCTATCAAGATTCCTCGATGGTGAAATTTAATACAAAAACTCTGGAATCGATTGATGAGTATCACGGCCTTTACAGAGAGATCAATGACATGGTATTTTCACGTGATGGGCGAATTGCTGCCCTCCGCCGGAATAGTACCAATATTGATGTAATCCCAGTTATGCAGCACGAATTTGTCAAATTTGAGAACCACACCCCATTTGTAAAGTGCTCTACGCTTTCCAATGATGCACGATTAATGGCATCCGGCGGCCAAAACAATACTGTTAATTTATGGGATGTTCAGACGGCAAATATACTAAGAACGTTTTCTGGCCATGAAAATATTGTAACTCATATAGCATTATCTTCAGATAATACAAAGATGGTCACTGCCAGTCTCGATAAGACATTGCGTGTCTGGGACGTGAATACAGGTAGTATTCTACATACTCTTGAATATAAATCCAGTCAATTTAGCAAGAATGAATTACCCATTTACGATCATCCGTTCGAGGCACTTGCCCTAAACAGTCGGATGGTGATATCCGGAGATCGTATCGGTAATATTTTATTCTGGGATATTGAATCGGGTAAGTTGGTCAAACGTTTCGCCACCTTAGATGGCCCGATAAGTTCGATTACGGTTTCACCATCAGGGAAGAAAATTCTTGCGGTTGAAAGAAACATGAAGGTCTCATTATGGAACCTAAAATCCAATCACCTTATTTGGGAACAATCAATCGAACTATTAACCTGTGCAACCTTAGTTCCTAACCGAAAATCGGTTGTAACTGGAGAGCGAAATGGCACCGTTCGATTATGGAATATTGGGTCGAAGAATAAGTCTATCGAAATTGGATCCAGCTGGAGTCGAATAACTAGCGTTGAGTGTTCGCCAAATGGACGATATGTCATAACCGGAGATAAAGATGGAGTAATAACGTTTTGGGATATTCGAACGCAAAAAGAAATAGGAAACTTTAAAGATCACATAAATAATGTTAACACTGTCTCTTTTTCCAGTGATGGAACAAAAATTTTGTCTGGTGGAGGTAATGGCGAGATAATTATATACGATTTTTCAAGACCTCAAAAATACTCACTTTTTCGCATGGAAAAGAGAAATTGGATAAACCTATCGGATGAAAATATTGATAATGTATTACGATACAGGTCTTTGGGAGAATGGTATGCCTTTCGAGGAGTATTTGATTGGGCTCACGTAGTACTTACTAAAGTCAAACAAGAAAATATTCCTGTATCATCTTTCCTCATGGGACAATTGCAGTGGGATTTGGGTAATAACGAAGCTGCTGCCAATGAATTTAGATCAGCTTCTTCAGAACTCCCTCCATACTACATTAATTTACTATTAAATAGATTAGAATAAGCAGTCAGGCAAGTTGCATTATATCTAGGCGTGTAAGGTTTCAAATCAGCCGTCACCGACTTTTTGCTGAATCTGATCCGTTGCTATAATAGTGTCTGTCCGAAAAAGGCGAAATTCGAAATATTGAATATCAAAAAAGCCACAACCTGTTTTATGAAAGCATGTTATGGTTTTAGATAATTTTCAAAAATCGAGTTATCAACAGGTCGCTACGGACGAGTAATTTTGCGTCCACCAAGTCCAGGAGTTTTTCAGAAAAATAGTAACTGCCTAATTTAGAAGTTGTTATGAATATCACACAACGCAATTTTCCAAGGCCTATGCATGGAGTTGAACAATTTTTAATAAAAACTCATTTCAAATTTCAGTTGTAACTATTTCTTCAATAGTATCTTATATATTTATGAACAGACACTATAATAGACTTCAATACGGGATTGGAGAATTTTATTAATTGATTGCTACAGGCTATATATTACTTATTTCGCTCGAATAGTGCAACTTCTCGCAAATCTCCCTGTTCAAACAATTCGGCCCTGATTTTTATCAAAGATACATCGTTCGGCCTTAGTTCAATCAGATCAGAAATAATTTCGATAGCATCGTACCAAATACCGTTTTCTGCAAGATCCTTGGCAAGGTCAACTTTGCTTTTTGCCCCCATTCCTGCAATGACTTCTGCAGGCGTATCAATTCTGGACAATAACGAATGAGCATATATATCTTTCGAACGATTATCAGGAGCTGAATCTGCAACAATATTAACTGTAAACTTGTACTTTACTTTTTTTTTCAACTTTACGTTTAAATCTGAAAGTTTGAATTTGTGAATTCCCGCGCGCGATTTGCCTAATTCAAATGGTGAATCCAATAGCGATGTGCCTGTATCCGCGTTTAAGATTGAAACTTCAATTTTATTGGTCGTTTCATGAGACTGATACCAGTAGATGGTTGGTTGGGTCTTTGTGGTATAAGCAATATGGTCGGGAGAAAGAATAAATAAATTTGGCCTAAGGGCATCATCATGATTACGTATAACACTATTAACTCGAACCTTTTCCTGGGTGGCAGGAGCTCGATAAAAAATTTCTGGTGGTGCATTATTAGGGTCTGCCGAGCAAATCAATGCGGTCAGTTCCATAGACAAAAATAATACTAACGATAATTTAAGACAATGTTGTATCAAATGGTTAATTCGATACTTCATTTGCAGCAAGTTTCCGATGATTAAACCTGCTATTGCAATTAAAACGGATGTATTTATCATTTTTTCGTCCTTTGAGATTAAGTAGAACTGCTACAGTCTACACTATCTAAAGTTAAAAATTCATGTTGGAAAAAGCAGTCTAAAGAGATTCGATTTAGGACCTATGCTTATAAGGAATATTAATGCTCGTTTACAATCCTTTTTTTAAAGATACCCAGTTTATCCCCAAAAAATTCCAATTCGAATAAACGGACTCTTCTATGATAATACCTGAATAATATCTATTGTCTTATACTAATTCGATAATTTTTTTGAAAATATTTTTTGAGACATATATCAATATTCAAATTAATGAGTTATGAGGAATATGATTGAACAAAATGGAGGTTTTGAATTATTTAGTATTGAAACTTCAGAGGAAAAAAATTTGAATATAATATACCGTTAGACGTAAACGATTGATCTTTTTGAAGTTGTCCCCTATAATAAATCCATATAACCAGTCAGATTTAAATAAAATACAAAATAGTGCTGAATATATAAGTGGAGACACCAAAATGATCCTGAAATTCAACAATTTATGTATACTAATTGTTGTGATAGTTCTTTCTGGGCTAATTGAGTGTTTCGCAGAAGTTAACCTGGACGGAACTTTGGGACCAAAGCTCGATCTGGCAGGTCCTAATTATCAAATATCTCATGAACATGGATTGATAAGAGGGGGTAATTTGTTTCACAGCTTTGAAATATTCAACCTATCGTCAAACCAATCGGTGACAGAGTCGGCCTTATTTACAGGCCCCCAAACGATTACTAATATAATCTCCAGAGTAACTGGCGGCAGTGCGTCAGAAATTAATGGTATCATAAAATCTGAAATCCCGGGAGCAAATTTTTACCTATTAAATCCGGCGGGTATCATGTTTGGCCCAAATGCACAACTTGATATCGATGGTTCTACAACCGTTAGTACCGCAGATTATATTCAATTGGGTAATGAAGGGCAGTTTTTCGGCATTAATTCTGAACAATCCAGCCTAAGTATAGCACCACCATCTGCTTTTGGTTTCCTGAACCCGTTCGCTGCAGCAATCACGATACAAGATAGTGTGTTGACAGTCAAGGACCACCAATCTCTATCGATGATTGGTGGTGATATTGATATTTCAGGGGGAGAGTTACGCGTTTCTCAAGGAAATTTATATATGGTTAGTGTTGCTTCTTCAGGGATCACAGATGTTGGATTTGACGTAACAAATTTTTCAGAATTGGGTCAAATTAAACTTTTCAATAATCTTAATATTGATCTATCCGGTGAAGGAGGGGGCGATGTAAAAATTCGATCTAAGTTGATAAATATGAACGATGTCGAAGTTTCCGCAGATTCGCTTGGAGCCATGCCCAGTGGCGATATCGATATCGAAGTAACGGAGAATTTAATATTGGACAATACATTTATTACATCGGAAAGTATCAGTGATGGCAACGCAGGTACCATCAGGCTGAAAGCTACAGATATCGACATCCGAAATCAATCAATTATCAGCGGTTCATCGTTTAACGATGGCAATTCCGGGAATATTGATCTATCTGCAACTGATATAGCTTTAAGTAATAATACAGAAATCACAGTCAATTCGTTAAATTCTGGAAAAGCTGGTATCATATCTTTAAGGGGAAATCACATCACACTTGACAATGCTACCGTTCAAACTCAAACATCTGGCACTGGTCGAGGTGGCTTGATTAGTGTCAATGCTACGGAAAATTTAGTTCTAAAAAATGGAGGATTAATCGATTCAGCAAATATCGGAAATACGATAGACCCGGGGAAAATTGAAATTACAGCAGGACATCTCGCTATCACCGGTTCTGGCATAAATAGCAGCGGCATTAATACGAGTTCCCTTGGAGACGGAGATGGTGGTAATATTTCGATTGAAACAACCAAATCTATTGTTATCGACGGAAAAGTTAAAACCGAACGGTTTCCGAGTCGCATCTTGGCGATCTCGAATGCTTTAGGAAATTCTGGTAACATATCAATAAACACACCACTTCTGATAATGATTAATGGTGCGTCAATCAGTACATCAACTAATGGCGATGGCAATGGAGGAAATATCAAAGTCATAGCGGAAACATTGAGTATGGCAGCCAATTCATCAATTTCATCCAAGAGTACCGATACGGGAACGGGAAAAACGGGTACAATTAATCTCTTTTCAGAGGTTTCTACTGTAATCGTAGAAAGCTTAATTACTACAGAGGGGGTAGGGAAAGATGTATCTGGTGGTGGAATCACTATAAAGTCTGATCAAAACATTATTGTAGATAGAAGTGACATTACTTCTCAATCTGAAAGTGATGGAGGAAATATATCTGTGACGGCACTGAACAGACTTCAGTTGGGAAATGCTACAATCAGTGCAGAAGCTGGAGATAGCGGGGGTAATATTGTACTAAATTCGATTAAGACTCTGGTTAGGAATAGCGTTCTTAAGGCCAACTCGATTCAGGGAAATGGAGGAAATATAAATATTAATTCCGAAGTCTTCCTGATAACACAGAATAGTTTGATCGACGCGTCTTCGGTATTTGGTTTGTCCGGTAACATTGAAATACCATCACCAGATACGGATATAGCAAGGCACCTCACAGAATTGCCCAAATCCGTCTTAAGAAGAGATGAAGAAATGCAGGAAAGATGCACCGTTAAATTGGATGATAATATTAGTAGCTTTATTGTTGGAGGTCGTCGTGGTTCTTCAATTATACCGGGTGAAATTCTACCAGGATTCATATCTATATTGAACAAATAACACATTTTAAACCAATCTTCAAATACAGATTTTAACAACTATTTCTATGTTTAAAATAGACCGGATTATTGATCAAGTAGCTTTTATTGATATATTACAGCCAATTACCAATCAATTGAAAAGGTGCCCAGAAACAAGGATGGCCGTAGCGATATTGGTCTTGCTCGATGAAATATTTTTGGGCACTTTGTAGAGCCTGAGCTTTTGAAATAGTCTGATCATGGGCCCTTGGAAATTTAATTAATTTCTTATAAAACCGGTCAATTAGCAATGAGGTCGACTTGTCATCAACGTTCCAAAGAGTTCCAAAAACACTTCGAGCACCAGACTTTATAGCTACGCCCGCCAATCCAAGCGCAGAACGATCATTACCCGCTGCGGTTTCACACGCACTTAATACTAATAGTTCAATTGGAATTCCCCTGTATGCACTTGGTTTTATTGCCCGTTCCAAATCGTTTAATGATAGTTTTCCATCGTAAGTTTGAATATAACTTTCTTCGGCAATACCACTGAATTTTCCGTGGGAAGCTATGTGAATAATTTTGAATTGGTTCTTTGCGATAATCTTGCTAAAACCTGATAAAGTGAAAGCATCATTCAGTAAAGTTTCTGAACGAATGTATTTTCGGACGTTTGCGATTTCTTCAGCAACAAACTTAAGAGAGGTTGTTCCAGAGCCTTTTCGATCACTACCTGTCACTAAACACCGTGCCTTCTTCCAGTTCACTGTATGAGGATCAAGAAGATGTAAACCAGGTGAAATTGCAATGGCAAAATTCTGGATCAGGTACTGCTTTCCATCATGCAAAGCTGCCATAGGAATCGTACGAAATTCCAGATCTGGTATAAATATCAATGTTTTAATACGGTATTGGAGCAATATCGGTTTAATCGGATCGATGATCCACTTGTATAATTTTTGTGCGTTTTCTAAATGTTTGTTCCCCGGTCGGATTTCTAGATACTGCCGAAAGGTTCTCACCACATTATTAACTTCCTTACTTTTGACATCCTTAAAAAATAAATAAATCATCGTACCTTCAACGGGTGCATTCTGATCCTTTACTGATACCAAAATATTGAGCTGTTCCCTTAGAGGAATTATCTGGATGACGGCTGTTTCATCGATAATACTATCCACTCGTCGTTGGTTTTGTTTTGCGATATTTTGACAATCATCCAAAAAATAATCTTCCAATTCGGCTTCTTGAAATTGTTCAACAATTTCCTGTACATGATGGAGATATACCTGTTGCATCTTATTATCATCCGAGAATTTATATTGTTCAATCAGACAATCGATTAGCTCAAAATATATTGGACCAATAGCTTCACGAAAATTCCATTTTAAGTTTCTATTTTCATGGCTAATAATTAGATCATGGCGAATAGTTTTTAGTGTTGACAGCGCCCCTCTATAAACACGAATGGCATCTCCAAGATTACCGAATTCTTTTAATATGCGTGCAACCTGCCATTGCCAGCGGAAAACAGCATCTGGCAACTGTTCGGTTTGAGCTAATTGTAATGCTTTTCGTGATAGTTTTAGTGCCTCGTCTAACTGACCAGCCTTTTCCAGTAGTTCCCCCATGTACCCGAATGCGTATGACTTCGAATAGGTATCGGAAACTCTATCCGCGATCTTAACAGCATTTTTATAAACGCTGTACGCGTTGTATGTTAACTCGTCTCGTTTCTCTTGAAATACAGTACTAAGTTTTTGAAAGGTAGTTCCAACGGTAATCATTAAATGTCCCTTTTTGCGAGTGTCCTTAACTTGAGGTAACATAGCCAAGGCTTGATAATTCCATTTTTGGGCTTGATCAAATTTCTCGTTGGAATAAGCCGATGATGCTGCATTTGTCAAAGCCAGGGAAAGCAGATTGATATCATCAATTTTCCGCGAATGAAGAATTGCCTGTTTATAATAGCTAAATGACTCCTCAGCCTTTCCTTTAATTGCTTGTAACTCGGCAAGATTGAGTAAATTTACGATAATGGCCTGTACGATTTCGGAAGCCGCCGCCGTCGAGAGGCCCTTTTGGAGGTATTTTTCGGCTTCATCGTAGTTCCCCATGTAGGTATGTAACTGCCCCAACGAGCTATACACTTTCAGGAATTGGCCAATATCATTTGAATTCTCTGCATAAAATAAAGCCTTTCCAAGTGATTTTGAAGAAAGTTCAAAGTATCCTAGGAACTGATAGGCTTTGGCAAGGTTAGTTAAAATTTCTATCTGAAGCTCAGGTTCCAAGAATAAATATGTTTCGAGCGCATCTTCAAAGTGACGCGCAGCAGTTTCATAATTTCCAGCAGATAATTCACTATTTCCCAAAACTATCAAATCATCATTTGACAGACCAGAATCAAATGATACCCCTAATTTTGCTTGCAGAAGCAAAATTAACATAATTAGTTGCACAAAAATGGCTAATCTATGACAATGAATTGATTTCATTTTATATACATCGCGGAAATACTCTTCCATTCAAAAAAAATTAGATGAAAGACATGTTTTTTTGTCAGTATTCGGCCACAAACAAATTTACTATAGAATAATACTTTAGCCACTGAATTTAATAAAATATAACATGGTTCAAAAATTCATAATTTTACTATAACACGCAAACCTGTTTTGAGTGAAAAATAAATTTATTATGGAAGCAAGATTGAATGAAACTCCTTGGGGCAACGCCCACGAGGTATCCCCAGAACGAACAAACGAATTCTAATCGGAAAGCCGCAATCGGCGGGGAATTAAACCCACGAGTGGGATTAAATTTTGAATGGGGGGTTAACAGCAAACAATTCTATAAATACAATTACAGACACATTTGTCTTCAGGAATCATATTCACCCAAAATTGTGCCCTATATACTCTATGCGAAAAAAGGGCCGCTGAAGTGGGATATCATTTGTCGAACATCACATTTTCACTATTCTGGATTCCGGCACCAACAGATCATTTTTTAGCCACTCCAAACTGATTTAGATGTTTTTGCAACAGCTATTAGAAACGAAAAGAACGGTCAATCACCTAATATAATACATAATTACTGCAGAATTTCTCTGCCGAGATTCTTCCGGCTTGTACCAGGTTGGATGCGAACCATAGCTGCCAAAGGCCACCCTTCTTGACTCACCATCCGAAAGCTATAATGGTCGTCGGCGTCTTATTCTTTCATCAAACAAAAATGACGCAATGCCTTGAAGAATAGGTATTTATGCGTAAAAATCAAAAGGACGTTGTGGCCTGATTGAAAAAAGAGGGTCTCGCGTTTCTATCTTGAAAAATCGACAAAAATGGTGCGCGGGAACGTTGCACCTGGTTGTTGGCTCCCCAAATGCAACGATCTGCGCATCGTTTTACCAAACACTTACAAAACAAAACCACTATTTTATCGTCTGAAATTGCCCTACTTCATTCAGCTTGACGACAAGTTTCAAACCATCACTTTCGATGCAAAACCTTCCGGTCTTGGCGATGAACGAATTGTCTCGAAACGACAATTGAGAGACTGTATTCGTGCAGAACGAAAATTCAATGGCAAAGCCAACATCGTCGACAAAGCGAAAGCCTATGCCGAAGTTGTTAACCGAAACCCGCAAATGACAAAATCACAGATCGCGGAACAGCTTGGTTTTTCCCGAATCCATCTCTACCGAATTTTGAATCTTTTGAATCTTGCTCCTGAAATTATTAATTTTATCCAGTTACACAACTCGCCAGCTTATCGAGAAATATTCACCGAACGGCGATTGCGCAAATTGTGTTTGATTAAGAAAGACGATGAACAGTTATGTCAATTTAGGGATATCATTTTGGTAGTCAACTAGTAATAATTAACTTGTCCGTAATTTTAGTTTTAGATCCGAAGATTATATATCTTAATGATATTTAAAATGTTGATTTCTAATTTCTAATTTCTAATACTATAATCGCCTTCTAATGACAATTTCTTCATCCCGCAGAACTGCTTCACGTTGATAGGTATCGACTAGCCTCTTAAGAACTTTGGAAATTTGGGGATGAGAATATTCGAGTATATTCGCTGATCGTCTAAATTTTTCAGCGAGCTTGCGTTCATCGTCTCCACCTTCATCTATGCCTCGAGAGTGTATACCTCGAGTATTATAAAGTGAAGTTTTCAGACCATCTGAAAGTTCTTGATTTATGATATTTTCTAAAGCGTCTCTCATAGGGTTAAAGGGCCATACATCATTTTCATCCGCCGGTGCAGTTGAAAATAGCTTTCCTAGCATATGGTCACATACATTTTCTCGGGCAAGTTTTCTGCATCCTGACCGTACTTCTTGAACCCACTTTTCAATTTCTGCTGATTTAAGATATCAATCCTGGTTGCGCCCCGGTATACGTGCCAGTTTATCCAGGAGTTTATAAGAGGCGTTTGCAAGAGATTTTCTATACTCGGAATCAAGTACTTGGAATTCTTTAGGATCTTCATCTTCGTCATCTCTTGGGTATCTAAAGACGATAGCTTGCACATAAAAATCAGGGTTCTTCTCAATCTGCTTTTCAAGATTGGATATTCTACACTCCTTACCGTCAAATGCATCAATGTACTTGAATTCAAGTGAGGCTAAATCATCAATACTAATTTCACCACTCCTTTCAAGCCAGTTTATTATTTTTCTAATGTAATATGGTTCTAGCTGATATGTGTTTATTGGTTCAAGGTCTTCTGATGATCCTATTGCTTGCATTAGCCTTAAAAGCTGCTTTGGTTGAATTTTGTCTATGTCGTGCTGGATTAAATAGAACACAGATCGTGGTCGTTTTGATTCAAGCAACTTTTCAAGCGCATATTGAAGCTCTTCACTGGAATTGCGAGACCAATTTGGAAGGACATTATTCCAGTAGTCGTCCTGTATCTCTTTTTTCATTGTTTTTAACAGGTTCCATGTCGAATCATTAAAAGGGCAAAGTGTTAGAATTGGAATAACTTCGGAATCATTAAGACTATGCAGCAATTTAGGCAATATCTTTTCAGCAGGTTTTCGCTCAAGAGATGATAAAATGCCATGTACAAGAGAACGGTGAGATGTGAATTCTAAATTCGTACTACTATCTAAGATAAAGCGAATAGCTTTTACCAATTTGTTGGTAGTTTTATAAATTATTGAAATTAAATAACCGATCGTACGTGCTGCCTCTCCTTTTTCAGCGATGAGAAGAATTCTCTCCATGCCACGAACATCAAGAATCTCTTTTAGTGCATTTATACGTAAAGCTTTAATACGTTCATCTCGTTTTCGAAAATCTAGCTCATCGTCTTCAAGTTCGTCAGCGGATTCTTCAACCCAATGTCTTAAGAACAACCATTCATGTTTAAAAATTACATCATTAGGCAATAAGGATTCATAAACCGACTTTGCCTGATCTATATCGTTGTGCCCTGAATTGGCCCTTTTACTATTCTTCAACGCACGTCGAGTAAAAGTACTAACACGAATTTTTTCACTGAGCCAGGCTTTATCTTCTTCAGATGCTCTCTTATTCCATTTTTTGACCAAGTCCCAGATTTTTTTCTGATTCTTTTTATTAAGCCTAGAAAGACTACTAACTAATTCACCAAGTGTTTCCCGGTTATGTTTATTCCATCCTATAGCCATATCTAAAGCATAGAGTGCAAACTTACTTGCCTCCCCTCGCGTGACAGGTTCTCCAAAACCGTGACCATCCGTTCTCCAACGAGGTTTATGATTGTAATGCCCTAAACTTGCGTTACCATCAAACTGTTCAACGCAAATTTTCCAAGCAATTTCAGGAAATTTTTTTGCTAACAGTTTCAGATTGGCAATACGTTTTTCAACAGGAACAGAAGTTTGAGGCATCCAATATCGGAAGATTGCACTCAAGCTGCCAATAGGCTTGTTAACCACGTTATCATCTATAACCGTATTAGCCAATTTTCCGAGGACGAGGATCGTTCGTGTCAGATGGTCTTCAGACCACGCCAAATTCTCCAAGGCCCAAAGAAGGCCAGACCGATAACAGCGACCAAACATGATATCACTGACCGGACGCAATAAACCAATTGTTTGAGGATCATCGCTTTCAAGGTCTCGTTCTATTAGGTCAAGTAATACCTTAGGTGCAGCCTCAGCATACATAGGTAAATCTCCTGAATGAGCTTCCAGTTTCCTGGTAGTCAGAGGTGTGAGTAATTTTTCGATTAGGTTGCCAACTTTAACTTCAAGATCAATTGCCAGACGCTTACCGATCAATCGTTGCCCATGGACTGCAAGTAAAACTAATGTTTCAGAAATCCCGTCTCTTAATGCAGTAGAAATATCTCTAGTCTTACCATAAATTCCAGCAGCCCAGCGTTGATCTTCAGGCAAATCAAGAGAAGGGTCATCTTCAGAAAGGACGAGTTCAGCTACCTCCATAAAACGTTCAATATCGCATTCGGTAAGGTCCTTACTGATTGAAAACAGAACATCTATCTTTGACACAAGACCGCGAACCGGTCCAGCAGACCAAACAGGAGAATCTTCAACTTGATGCAACCTTGTGAATTGTTTTTCCAGTTCTTCATAAGGTAAATTACCGGATAGAAACACCAGTATGATTTTGTCTGCATCATTGCTGGATTTCCATGTACCTGAAAAAAGAAACGGAACTAGCAATTTCGCAATATCGGGATTTGATGACCAAGGTGGAGATTGAATTGCTTTTATTTTTGAAAGATGGCGACGAAGAACTGTAAGCGAGCGGCCAGTTTCAAGCGATAGCATTTTAACATTATCGTCATTGAACCCCATCTCCATTAAAGAGTTTTTAAAAGGGGCATAGGTAAGAGGATCAAGAACAATATCTGGTTCGATATTCGATGTGTTACGTGGATATACAAGTATCGATCGAAGATAGTTCCGATGTTGTGCTAGCTCTTTTTCAACTTCTCGATTAGCAGTTACTCCAATGAATTGTGAAGTTTTCGAGGCAATTTTCGTCAATGGGCCGGGAGAATTAAATACAATCATACGATCACGCAGAAGAAAGAGATCAGGGATATCAGGCGAAACAAAGCAGTGCAAGAAAGCTACTGCCTCTATTGTAGAATCTGCTAATATAATTACAGGTTCTCCTGAAGGTTTCAGCAATTTATTAATTGTGGATTCTTTGACTTCTTTTAATGCGGTTGTAAATAGTGAAGGAACTAAAGCAGGTTCACAGTCTACGAGCCATTCTTGCCAACAGGCGTTAAGAGTAAAGATATCTTTCGAATCAACATTTTTCTCGTTTGCCATCCATACTTGAGCAGGTATGGATTGTTCCAACCACTCTTCTAGGTTACTTGCGTCAATAACACGTACATCTTTCCACATTTTTTCTTTTCGACGCTCTTTCTCCCAATTAACTTTTCTGGGCCAACGTCTTGGTGTAACAAAAATGAAAGTAGTGACGTTTCTTTCTTCGACTGACGTTTGAGCAATACTTTTGGCATAATCTTTATCTGCTTTACTTTTTGGATTTTGATTAACACCAAACTCCCAGCCTGATTTACCTTCTGGAATCCACGGTGTTGCTTTTCCCGCCTCAACAAATCCATCCCAACCAGGACGTTCCGCATCGTCGTTACCCGGGAATTCAACTTTTTCAAGTTTATATCCCGTTGAGTTAACTAGTGTTCTCAAGAAAACAGACAATCTGCTTCGGGCCTTATATATTTTAGCCCATTCTTCAATATCGTTAGCTTTAATTTGCAGAAAAGTCGGCACATAGGATTTAGTAACTACGGTCATACTTTTGTTTTTGACATTACAAGCATCATAGGCGGCTTGCATGTCGATTAGTTCGTGGCGACTCACACCAAACGCTTGTTCCATCCGCATTGCCATATCCGATGATAATGAAGCTTTTCCATTTAATAAATTGGAAAGTGCTGGTCTCCCAATTCCTAAAATATTTGCTGCTTCGGTTACGTTCATGCTTCCTGGCAAAATATTGGTGGCGTCACAATTGGGAGACCCAGGTATGATGTAAGAGGATAAAGTAAGAGTTCACTTTAAATTGTTTTTACCACGAAACAATAAAAAGGAACTCTTATGTGCTACCGCCGCCGGATTTTTCCTTGAATGCGTCAGTTTGAAATTCCCTTTTTCTGTGCTTGGGCAAAAGGGTCCCTATAGGATTCCGCTCGATTTTTTAGCAGAAACCGTAACAGTTCGGAGAGGATTCTCCGTATGTATTTTATATCATAGGCTTGTTTTAGCGGGTCGTGGTTGGTAAATGGCATCTCGGATGACGGGCACAGCCGTTTGGAACCTATTGAACCACGACCTGGGGGATTTATGAGGTTTTGTGTTATTCCGGGGTTGTCGTTGCGGGCAGGCGATCAGCGTTTGTCCTTCATTCGGAAGCTGTCGCCTTCAATGATGATAACCTGGCAATGATGAACAACCCTGTCAAGGATAGCACTTGTTACAATATTGTCATTGTTGAAAATGACGGACCATTGCTTGAAAACCCTGTTGGTAGTAAAAAGGGTGGAACCGCGCTCGTATCGTGTGGATATCACCTGAAAAAGCAGGTCGGATCCCTTCTTGTCGATGGGGATGTAACCGAGTTCATCAATGCACAAAAGGCTTGGTGCGGTGTATTTTCTGAGTGCGGAATTGAAGGTTCCTGCGGCGTGGGCTGCGGAGAGATCGTTGATGATATCGACCGCAGTGGCGAATTTAACATTGACACCGCGGCAGCATGCGTGATGGGCCAGGGCGATAGCCAGATGGGTTTTGCCTAATCCGACTGTGCCGATAAAGACAATATTTTCTTTTTCACTGATAAAGTCGAGTTTGAAAAGATACTGTATTTTCGTGCGATCGATTTTTTGGGGATGGCTCCATTGAAAGGCGTCGAGGGTTTTAATGAGCGGCAGTCTGGCGTTTTTGATGCATCGGTTAATTCTCCGCTCAAATCTGGCTTGAGTTTCAATTTCAAGCAGAGTCTGTAGAAACATGGAATAGGTCATGTGTTCCTCGACGGCTCTTTTCTCCACTTCCCGGAGGTTATCTCTGGCCGCGTTGAGTTTCAGGTCTTGAAGCATCTGTTCAGGATCATTAGCGTTTTTCATCTTCTTCCTCCTCGTTTTTTTCGTCGTCTATATTGTAAATGCCCATATCGGGCGGCTCAATTTCGAGTTCAAGCAAATCAGATTTTCTTGTCAGGTGCAGAGGCCCCGGCTCCGGCGGAACGTTGCGTCTCTGCTCCAGAAGATTGAGGACGTATTCGGAACTCAAAGCGTGAAAGTAAAGGGCGTCCTTGATGGCTCGGGCGACTTCATTGGGATTATAGATTTGTGCCAGCGCGATAATTTTCCGGATATGAAATTTAGCGTTCATGCGGTGTCGGGCCAATTCGGCGTAGTATTCCTCTGCTTCCGGTGCCAGTGCAAGAAAATCCCGCACCATTTTTTGCTCTTTGGCGTTTTTCTTATAAGCGTAAAGTTGTTTGACATGGTCTTCATTGATAATCTTTTGATTTCGGTCGAAACAGCGGCGGTGAGACGCGATGAGGCTGTTGCGATAATAGATCGCCACGGTTGTCGGCGATACCTTCAGATAGATTCCATTGGTGGAGGCGTAAGCGTGAGGCACGGAGTATCGGTTCGAGTCAAAACTTACCCCGCATTGGTTGTTGGCTCTTTTGCCTGATACGACCACGGAGCAGTCGTATGGCACTTTTGGTAGCACTTTCAGCGCTTTTTTCTCAAGAACGAACATGTCGAGGGGCTGTTTTTTGGTTCGCCCGTGAATTCTGATATTGGCGATCTGATCTCTCCACTCGGCAGCCAGCTCATTCAAGCCGTCTATAGAGTCTATAGAAGAGATTTCCAGTCCTCCAAGGAGGTTCATCTTGATGAATTTCACGCCATTTTCCACTCGCCCTTTTTCATTTCCGGCAGCCTTGGCGCAGGCTTTGATTTTGAACCCGTAATAGTCGGAGAAATCCTTGTACCGCGGATTGGGAATCGGTTCTGAATATGGCACGTCCTTGATAATGGCCACTTTGCACCGATCAACCATGATTTTTTCCGGTACACCGCCGAAAAATTCAAAGGCTTTCAGATGACAGTCAAGCCAGAATTCCATGGTTTCTTTGAGAATAAATTCCACGTAGATCATGCGGCTATAGGCCAGGGTCATAACGAAGAAAGAAAGTTTTCTTCGGGTTTCACCTGCCTGGATGGAGCCCCACTGCCCGAAATCGACCTGGGCGCATTCTCCTGGAGCAAATACCAGGTCAAGGTATGGTTTTTTGCGGTTTGGACGTATCTCACGCAGATAATCAGTGAGGATTGTATAGCCACCGTCATATCCTTCTTTTCGAATAATTTGGAAGAGCTGTCGTCCGGTGTAATCGAAACGCCTGATAAGTTCTCTAATTCGTTCCTTATACACATCAAGCTTACTATCTTGCCTGCTGCGGCCAGGTTTTTCGTAACGTTCTTTTGTCACCCATTTTGTTACCGTTTTTGGATCCAGATCCAACTTTTTGGCAATCTGACCGTTAGAAAGATTGTGTTCGCAGTGAAGTGTTCTGATTCTGCAATAGGTTTCATAATCGATCATGATTGTTCTCCTGATAATAGTTTTTTCACAATATCTTCGATACTTTGGGGGTGGCCACTTCCCGAACGCGGGAAATCCCGGGAAGGAGCAAGCTTGCCTTTTTCTTTTTCTGCTGTGATCTGAATTTTCGAAGTCCTGTAATCAAGGCCCAATACCTGATACAGAGGGACTTCGTAGACTATTAGGCCTACATTAATCAGGGTTTTGCGTGCCATCGGCAATTTTTCCTCTGTAAGCGGCAAGAGAGCACACATCGAGGCATCTGAATAGTAACTCAGTCCGTCGGCATCGCCTACAATCACCAGAAATAGGTAAAGCCCCAGTGCGTCACTATCACACTTTTTCAAATGGCCGCTGCGAGCCAGGCGGTGATCAAGCCAACTGAAGCTCTGCGGCAAACGCCGCTTTCTCTCCGGGCATATCATGTGTTTGGATATCATTGTCATCTCCTTTTAAATTATTCGGTTTTGACTGTTTTGTCTTAACCTGAACAGATTTTTGGCAAGTGGCAATGGGCGTGACGTAACAGGCGTTTTCTTACTTAGCCAGCGTGACGTAACAGCCTTTTTCTGCTCAAAAGCAAACGTGACGTAACAAAAAAAAGATCAAAAAAAAATCCCATTTTTTGTCCAGACCTCTTTTATGGAGGATCCGCCCCCATCGCGCACAGTTCCTGGCCGCGTTTACGGCAACAACCGAGAAAATCAGTCACGCTCTGCCTGTCTGAGAATCCGCCCAACTGCACCGCCAAACCAGTCAAAATCATTGTCTGTTCTTCTACAATGGTTACCAGGTTGGGAGGAGGCAGGCGTGACGCAACAGTTCCCTCTACGCCCATAACACACCTCCGTGTTTAATATTGTCGTCACCATAACAAAAGTATTTTTAAGATCCAAAAGATAATTTGATAAATCTGGTCTGTAATCTCTTGCTCACGGCTAATGTATCCATCTTCTTTTTAAGGCTTTATACGCTATAAGTCAGTTCGTCTCGAAGTACCCTAATTTTACGTTGATCGGGGCGACGACTTGACCGGATTAGTCCTCCATAGTCTTCTCTGTCTTTCTCATCTACCATACATATATTTATATCACATAAATGTTACAGGATTATTACAGAATCATGTTTATAGTGTGTGAAACAGTATTGGGAATACTGTTTCAGAGAAGCTGCCCTACTCCGCTATTTTTCCTTCAAATTATCTAAAAAAAACCCTTGAACCTTTATTTGTGAAACATTAGCCCAAGAGAAGTGATGTAGAGACGTATAAATGTCCGGGTGGAGCGGGGAGCTCGCGCTCCCGTTGCCCCCTCAGAACCGTACAAGAATCTTTCGAATCATACGGCTCAAGCCCCTTTAAGTCTCCGTTTTACTGGAGACCGGCGATTGATAAAACTTTCACAAACCGCCTTCGCAATACGCGTTTGGATGTTCTTTATCTTAGCTGTTGCCAGATATTGAGGCACACCAGCAAAATTTGCCGTCATTTGCTTTCCTCAACCAAGAAGTAACCCAAATTCTCTCACGATAAGGCACCTGTCGGACTTCAGCATATCCTTCTCATTACAAGAAGGCATTGGCTACTCTCCGACATCATTCCCCGATA
>JAJFLO010000391.1 GCA_021772675.1 Verrucomicrobiota bacterium
TTTATGAAAGAATAATGACCCGCAAGTGTACTTGTGGTGACGTTTCCGGGAGTTACCCACAGTTGCTAATTCCGCTTTGACGAGTGACTTACGACCCATTCTCGCGGTACTTAGCCCCTATGGATAACTCCCAAACTCCGAGTAAAAAAAAGGGAAAGAATCATGAAATCGCTAATTAATTGTAAACAAGGATTTTATGTCACATCCACCCAAAAACTTTTGACAAAACCAAACCCAACTGTAGGAAGTGTATTATGAATAAACCGTCGGTATCCCTAACTGCCTTTTCTGACCATTCTCCTGAATGTAAACAAGTCATAATGGTTATGCTCAATACCCTACAATTTGAAGGTAGAGCACTGCTTGCCAATGTTGACCAGGGCTCTAAGAAGTCACCACAGTTCCATCACGTCTGCCTTTCCGAGGCTCTAAAAACGATTCAACTACGTTTTTTCGAAGCTGTTTCATGTTGTTCAGTAATTGTATTAAGTGAGGGGGAGGTGTATCTTTCCTAATATTTTGATCCTCCGTCGTTGAGAGTTGACCATTTAAGTTTACCCTCTACATAGAGCACGCAAGGAGCCTTATTAAAATATTTTCAACACTTTTAGGGGAAATTATTTATATCGATGTTAAAGCACTTTTTGAGGAGCATAGACCTCGACCCATTAGTTTCATAAATTGTCATAAAGAATTTAATTCAAGCGCCTTGCGGCTCGAAAATACCGCTCACGTTTTTAATATGGACTCACAAAATCAGTAACTCTGTTGTCCAGAATTTTCAAAGGAGCGACCTACGAACCCGTCAGTTTGACTGCCTCGATTAGTCCCTCCCATGAGCGGGACTCTACTGTCCAGTATTATCGACTTAGTGCAAAACCCGAACTGATTCATGTATGTAGTCCCGTCTCCAGGCGAAAGACGAAACTTTGACACCAGGTTAAATCATGAATAACGAATATCGAATGCTGAATTTCGAAGTGTTTTTACTTCATTATTCGTCATTCTGCGATTTGATATTCGACATTGAGTTTTGAGTTCAAAAGTGTTCAAGTTTCAAAGGAGCAACCACCGAGTCTGTCAATCGGACTCTGTTAGTATAATAAGAAACTTGGATTATGTCACAGTTTCATACATTGAATGTCCAATATCGAAGTTTTTTTACCTTCATTGTTCGATATTCAATATAAAATCCGTCAAAAAATTGCTTAAGTTTCGAAAGAGATAAAATAATGTTATCGATTTTAAACCGCTATTCACACGGATATGTTGCCATCCCTGTGATCCATGCTTGTAAAAAGCAGGGGCTTTTTCAAGCCTTACAGCTTTCAAAACGGATGCCCTTTGCTGATCTTGTTAAACAGTTACACGCAAACAGCGGCTCCCTCCAGGTAGCACTTCGTATGCTGGAATCATTAAATTGGGTCTCTCGAAATCACAACGATGAATATTGCTTGACTCCTAAATCTGAAGTCCAAGAGAAAATCCCTCAAGATATTATGGAGTTAATGTCCTTTCCCATACCTAATTATTTAGATAAGAATCAAAAAAAATATTCCCTTAAAAAGTGGGTCCGGATGTCCAGCCAACACTGGAATATTTCCGATCCTCTTGTCAGTGATTTTCTCGACGGTATGCTCGTGATTCCTCTCCTTCTTGCTTTAAAAGAAAAGGCCGTTTTAAGTGGGTCGCAAAATCAAAGAGTGTCACTATTTTCAACGCTAACCCCTTCTGTAAGAAAGGAAATTACAGAACTCTTTATGAATCAGGGCTGGTTGCAGACAAAGGGATCAAATGGTCTCACTGAGACAGGGCGTTTCATAACTGAAAGAATTTTCATTACGGCAACTGTTGCTTCCTACGCACCCATGTTAATGAATCTATCGAAAGTAATTTTTGGTGACTGTCAATCTGTTTTTAAACGAGACCTGTTTAATCATGAGCAGCATGTAAATCGTAGCCTCAATATAATCGGGAGTGGATTTCAGCACGAAAAATATTTTTCCGACTTGGAAGAGATCATTCTTTCGATATTCAATCGTGAGCCGTATTCGCAACAGCCCAAATATATAGCGGATACGGGGTGTGGGGATGGGACTCTCCTGAAGAAAATCTATGAAATCATTAAAAATAAATCCTTACGAGGCAAAGTATTGAATGACTATCCCATCAAGTTGGTCGGGGTGGATTTTAACAAAGAGGCTTTAGACGAAACGACAAAACGTCTGAAAGGAATTGATCATATCATCTTAAAAGGAGATATCGGAAATCCAGGACAAATGATTGAGGATTTAAAAACTATTGGCATTCAAGATACAGAAAATATATTGCATGTCCGTTCTTTTCTGGATCATGACCGGCCCTATATTCCGCCTGTAGATACGGTTGCTGAAAGTGCCCGGTCCCATAGTGTGAGTAACACTGTTTATATGGACAAAGGAGGAAACTCAATTGCCGCAGCCTCAGTTATTCAAAGCCTGGTCGAGCATTTTAAACGGTGGTCACCGGTGGTCGGTAAGCATGGCCTGATTATCCTTGAAGTCCATTGTTTGGGCTCTAAAATAGTCCAACAATTCATTGATAAATGTGAAAGTCTCCATTTTGATGCCTATCATCGATTTTCCCAGCAGTTGTTGGTAGAAGCAGATCTGTTTTTAATGACAGCGGCTGAAGCCGGTTTATTCCCTAAAAATTCCTTTAGAAGATATCCAAAAACTTTTCCTTTTTGCCGAATTACCTTAATTCACTTTGAGAAACAGATCTATTGTGTTCGTCAAGCTCGTTCTGAAGATTTAACGACACTACTGGAGTTTGAAAACGCCATTTTTTTAGCATCCCCTTCTGCTTCGCGAAATGAGTTAAGACAACGTTTAGAGCAGTATTCTCAAGGACAGTGTGTGATTGAAGTTAAAGGTGAGATCGTCGCTGTTATTTATACTCAACGTGTTTCAATTGAAGCAAAAGATTCTGAACGATATGTGAACACAATTGCCACTTGGCAGCACACGACAAACGGAAATTTAGTAGAACTCCTATGTCTTCGCTGTCGATTCGATAAATACGGTGAGTTTGCCAATAGATTGCTGGATTTTGTGGAAGATTGGTCCGGACTGATTAATGGTGTAGAAAAAGTTATTGTGAACCCCTGTTGTTATGACCGACACTCTCTTAACAACAAAAATGCAAGAAATGAATTGCCTGAGCAGATCAATAGCCATATCAGGCAATATCTTGAGACTGTTTCTCCGGACGCTGATCGAGATTCAATTTTTCCTGAAAGGGAACTCGAAGCATTCGGGGTTCGTTGGCTGTTGCATAAAATCCAAATGGCCGGATTTTTATGTGAACCTTCATCAATCGTCAGTATAACAAGTTTAATACGTAAAATGGGAATTCTGTCGAAGTATAACGATCTTTTTCATTCTTTACTGGATATCTTCGAACGATACCATTTTTTAGAACTTGATGGAGATGAACTTGTTTTGTCGCACGATATTAAATCTTATTCCTTAAAGGATATTCAAGTCGAATGCGATCAGTTTAAGAGCAATTTTTTAAAACAGTGGCCTAATTTTAAGCCATTCATGGACTTAATGTTTGTTTGTCTTAAAGATTACCTTGCTGTACTAATCGGCGATAAAGCAGCAACAGACGTGATTTTTCCCAGTGGTTCAATGGATCTATTTTTGCCGATTTTTTTCGGCAATGAAGTCGCCGACTTCTATAACGAGATTATTGCTGAAGTTATTTGTAAGAAGGTGGAGTTGCAACTGCAATATGATCCAGATAACAAGATCAATCTGTTAGAAATTGGGGCAGGAACAGGGGGCACAACGCGAAGAGTTTTGCAGAAACTGAACGCGTTCGCTCCCCGGGTAAACTTTTATTATACTGACATCTCCTCATCATTTACCCGTCATGGTGCCCAAATGTTTAGCGAAGAATACCCTTGGGTCGTTTTTAAACGTCTGGATATCGAAAAGGATTTAAAAGCGCAGGGTTACACGACCTCGTCTTTCGATATTGTCTATGCCTCTAACGTTCTGCACGACACCGAATATATTCTGAATACCCTATGGCAGGTAAGAAATCTACTGAAACCCGGCGGTCTGTTGGCGTTAAATGAATACACCTTGATGAAAGACCTTTTACTATTTACGGGAGGTCTGCTTCATGGTTGGTGGTTGTTCAAGGACCCTGAAAATAGATTGAGTCATTCATGTTTGCTCAGTACAGAACAGTGGCGCAAAGCTATCCGGAATTCGGGTTTCAGTGAGTTCCAAGCATACAAACTTCCTTATATTGAGAATGATGAGGATATCCGACAAGCCGTGATGACTTGCCACTTGGGGGTAAGTGAGCCCCAATCAGAAACAATACAAGTGACAAATATGGCTGACTCCCTTGTAAAATTACCTCTTAGCAGCCGGACACTCGCGGAGAAGGGACCGATAGATGTTGTTTGGAATGACGCCTATTACAGCTTAGTCAGAGAGTGCCTACAACAGATCGTCGGAGATGATCGGATAGAAATGTTTAGCGCTGATGTCCCTTTCATGGAAGCGGGGTTGGATTCAATCGAAATGCTGGAATTCAGGTCGGCGTTAGAACAAAATTTTTCAATAAATTTGGATGCTACCTTTCTATTTCAACACAACACGGTGACTGAGGTTGTTCATGTCATGGAAGCTTCAAGTACCGATTCGATACATCGGATTGAGGAGGAACCCGTAAAAACTCCTGCTGTCTCCGGTTTAGTTTCTATTGATGATAGCTCAACAGCCGATAAAACCACATCTAAAAGTAATGACCTCAATCAGGGTGACCGTCTAAGAGACATCGCTGTAGTTGGTATGGCTCTCCGTTTTCCGGGCAATTGTGAAACTATGACGGATTATTGGAATTTGTTAGTGCGGGGAGAAGACGCAATCATTTCTTTACCAAAAGGGCGTTTTGATTGGCCGAACGATTTGGATATTGACGGAGAGAAAAAGTATTTACTGCAAGGAGGGTTCCTCAATTCAATTGATCAATTTGATGCGTCTTTTTTTCGTATCTCCCCAGCAGACGCCGAATTAATGGACCCCCAGCAACGCATGTTGTTAGAATTGAGCTGGTGTGTTCTGGAGGATGCAGGCTATTGTGCATCGGAGCTAAGAGGTTCTAATACAGGAGTTTATGTTGGCGCGTGTCATTTTGATTATGGTCATCTGCAGGAATTGCGAAATTCCATCGTTAAACCTCAGTTATCGACTGGGACAAGTGGCTCAATATTGGCGAACCGATTGTCCTATTTCTATGATTTTCACGGACCGAGCCAAATGGTGGACACTGCTTGTTCCAGCTCACTTGTTGCTCTGCACCAGGCAGTGCAGGGAATCAGGTCAGGTGAATGTAATCTTGCGCTTGTAGGGGGTTGCAATATCATTTGCTCTCCCACGAATAGCATAGCTTATGATCAAGCAGGAATGCTCTCTAAAACAGGAAAAAGTTATACCTTTGACACACGCGCAGATGGCTATGTCAGAGGAGAAGGAGGGGCGATAATACTCCTGAAGTCATTGGATGATGCGGAGATAGATAACAATACTATCTATGGGATAATAAAAGGGACTGCGGTCAAGCACGGCGGGCAAGCAAGTTCTTTAACAGCACCTAACCCCGCAACACAGTATGAATCAATTCAATATGCTCTAAAAGATGCAAAGGTTCCAGTGGATACTATCGGTTATATTGAAACCCATGGAACTGCAACCCCTCTGGGAGACCCCATTGAAATCAAGGGGCTTATTCAGGCTTTTAATGTACTGGGAGTGTCATCCAATGCAAATTGCAAACTGGGTTCTGTTAAAACGAATATAGGACATCTGGAAGGTGCCGCCGGTATTGCCGGTCTCATAAAAACGTTATTGTGTTTCGTTCATAAAACAATTCCCCAAAATGTTAATTTTGAAGAATTGAATGCTGAAATACAATTGCCTCCCCCATTTGAAATAGCAAAAAATACTCAGCATTGGGCAAGTTTGAAAAATCCGGAAGGGAAAGATCTACCGCGTCGAGCTGGGGTGAGTTCGTTTGGATTTGGTGGAACCAACGCCCACGCAGTCTTGGAAGAATATAACCAGCATCCCCCCGTGAACTCTACTTCACCCCGGCCCTTACTATTTATGCTTTCAGCAAAAAATATGGATCGCTTAAAGGCATATGCTCAAAAATTATTTTGTTATCTGGACACACAGGATGACAAGACAAACCGGAATGGCAAAACGATCTTTTCCTTAGAATCGTTTGTTTATAGTTTGCAAAGGCGTCAAGCAATGAATGAGAGGATCGCGTTTATTGTCGCTTCCTTTTCTGAATTAAAAGAAAAGCTGAGAAGCTTGGCTCAAGGAGCCCCTATTGCAGGAAGTTATCAGAGCAGTATTAAGGAGGGCCAAGGGAACGCCGATTTCGTCAACTCCAATGAAGATATGGACAAAGTGTTCAAAACTTGGCTCTTAGAAGAGAAAGCGCAAGAAGTCGCCAAATTGTGGGTAAAAGGGGTTCCTGTCAAAAATTGGGATCTTTTTTACAAAAATGTTCCGGATAGAATCAGTTTGCCCACATATCCCTTCGCAAGAGAGCGTTATTGGGTTCAAGAAACAGGATTCAGGGTTCAGATGTCAGGTGTCAGTAAAACGAATCTACAATCAAAAATCATAAATCATAATTCAACACAGTTGCATCCATTGGTCCATGAGAATACGTCGACACTAAAGGAGCAACGTTTCAGCTCCACCTTCACGGGAGAAGAGTTATTCTTGAGAGATCATCATGTGAAAGGCGAGAAAGTATTGCCTGGCGTGGCTTATCTTGAGATGGCTCAAGAAGCAGTCAAACAGGCTTCGGGAGAGGTTTTCAATGACAGTCAAAGCATTGAGCTTAAAAACGTGGTGTGGGCCAGCCCTATTAAGGTAAGTGAACCCCAAAAAGTCCATATTGGGCTTTTTCCCGAAGAGAACGGAGAGATCGCCTACGAGATCTACACCGAAAATCTAAATCCCAAAGAAGATGCTCTGGTGCACAGTCAGGGGGTGGCCCTGTTGACAACCTTTGACAAGCCCCCATCTTTAAATCTTGCTGATTTGCAGAAAAAACTAAATCAAAACAGTCTCAGTCCTCAGGAGTGTTATGACGCATTTAAGACCATTGGGATTGACTATGGTCCTGCTTGTCATGGGTTTGAGAAGGTTTATGTCGGGGATAATGAAGTGTTAGCCAAGCTGACCTTGCCCTCCTCTGTTTCGGAAACAAAAGATCAATTCACACTTCATCCCAGCCTCTTAGACTCCGCACTTCAAGCCTCCATAGGTTTAATCCTTGTCAACTGTGAACCTGGAACTGTGAACCTGGAACTGTTTTTACCTTTTGCATTGGAAAGCCTTGAAATCATGGATCGTTGCCCTGAATTGATGTGGGCATGGTTGCGTTGCACTGACGGTCCCTTGACGTTGCCCGGAACAGGCGCCGCGGCATCGGACGGGGTGAAGAAATTGGATATTGATCTCTGTGATGACGCGGGGAAGGTTTGCGTGAAGATGCGAGGGTTTTCCTTTGAAAATAAGCAGAGTAATTTAGAGTACATTTTACACAAAACGGGCAAGAAGTGGCTATCATTTATAGAAGAATGGGTACTCTTGCCACTTAAGACTGAAACGGAGTTATGGACACAGAAAATTGAGGCAAAGAAAGATCATGATATTTTAGTAATTAGTGGAGAGATGAATGACTATGCGAGTATGAAAAATATCTGTCAGAGGCTTGCTCAGTTATCTAAAAACGACGAGAAACTTTGGAATGTCACCCATTTGTGCATTCAGGGTGAGACGAAATGCAGGATCGAAGAATCAGATATGAAACCGTATATAACAGAATCAGCTTCTCCACAAACTATATTTCTATTCTTACCAAAAATAACGGGGAGGCCATCCGCCAATAATGGATCAGCTCTCCGAGAATTAGAACTTATATATACCTGCATCCAATCCATCATGCACGGGGCAGCAGCGAAACAGATTCAATTCTATTGCTGTTATCAGGATCGACAATTAGAACGTTCACTATACCGGGAAGGATTAGTGGGATTGCTTAAATCTGCAAATTTGGAAAGTATGAATCATTGCTATCGAAGCATTTCTTCTGATGATCAATTGATTTCTGATGGTCAGGTGGCGCTACGTTTAATTCAAGAGTGGTTAGGCGATGAGACAACAACATTTAATGCAGCAAAAGTACCCATAGTCCGTTATACAAAAGGCGATCGTTTTGAGTTACAGCTCAGGGAAACTACTGAGTATCAGGCATTCGATCAATCTGTTTTATTTCGTGAGGGAGGAACCTATTTGATGGTCGGCGCCCTGGGAGCTGTAGGGGAGTTGATTTGCCAGGAACTGGGACGACAATATCATGCTCAATTAGTGATTTTCTCAAGACGGAGTGAGAATACTGTGAAAGAGAGCTTGATGAGTATTGAAGCTGCAGGAGCTTCTGTGATTTATCGATCTGTAGATATTTTAGACCGAAAATCATTGAAAAAAGAGATGAAATCATTGAAAAAGGGGGTGGGGGAGATTCTTTGAGTGATTCATATGGCCCGTCGGGTTGCGGATGCACCGATTTTCAAAAAGAGCTTTCAAGAATTTAGTGAAACCATGTCTGTCAAAGTTCAAGGAACATTAAACATTGATGCGGTAACGGCCGGGGAGTCCCTAGATTTCTTTTTGATCTTTTCATCGACAGCGGCCTTTGAGATCAAAGGGTCAACCGGCGATGCCTATTCCACCGCGTTTCAAAATGCCTTTACGCGCTATCGGAATCGTTTAGTTGAGCAAGGGAAGCGCACGGGGCTTTCCCGGGCGATATGTTGGGGACAGTTTGAACAATGTGAAAATCAATACAAACAACCCTATGTATTAGAGAAGCGCTGGACCTCGTTAAATATTACCTCTGACTACTTGGCCGAATTCTCAGGCACAGTGTTAATTTTAGCCAATGAAGATACATTGAAGTTAGCAAAGACTTTCATAAAAAACGCTGCTATTCAAAAAAAATCAATTCTTGTTTTGAAGGCTGGTCTGAAAAATACACAACAATCAGACTATATCATTGATTGTCAAAACTACGCTGCTGGTCAACGTGTTGCAGAAGATCTATTACATAACATCAAAGATATTGAATGTATAATTGATTTATCTGACCTATATCAGTTATCAAAAGATCATGATCATGAACAATATGGAAAAATAGGCTTTTATCAAAAGATAATAACCCTTCGTTCAGCATTAACAATTTTATACATTACAAAAGGATTGCAATCGTTTCGATCGAAAGAAATGAGTTTGGCCGGAGCTAAATTTGCCGGGTTAATAAAGATGTTAAGTGTTGAATATAATTTCGTAAGATCGATAGCCATTGATCTTGATAATAGTTGCTATAATGGCGAAACGCTTACGCGTATCATTGGTAATGAATTACGCACAGCACATAAAGAAACCGAGGTCTGTCATAGAGAGTCAGGACGGTTTGTCCCTTACGTTCATAAAATAGATATGGATCGTTATAGAACTAACGATCAATCACTGAATCCCTTTAATATTAATCAAAAAGGAGTTTATGTGCTGTCAGGAGGAACAGGAGGTATTGGCCTGGAGGTCGCAAACTATTTTGTGGAAAAGGGAGCTAGGCATATTGTTTTAATGGGAAAAACATCGTTGCCCCCAAAAGATGAATGGAATGACATTGATCGTCATCATACCTACTCAACGTCCATAAAAGATAAGGTAACTGCTATCGTTGCCTTGGAAAAAAAAGGCTGTTCAGTTGACGTCTATTCTGGCGATTTGATGAATTATCAGTCAATGTTACTCTATTTTAGAAAGATCAGCGAGTCTCTCGGGGAAATAAAGGGTGTTGTGCACGCTGCAAATTCATCCTGTGAGACTAATGATGTTGCATTTATTAATAAACATGCAAATGAGTTTCAATCGATTTATGAAACAAAAGTTAATGGGTTGGATCATCTACAAAAGATTTTTAAAGATAACCCTTTAGACTTTTTTATTAGTTTTTCATCGAGCGCAGGACAAGTGCCATATTTTATGAGGGGCTTAAGTTGTTATGGTATGGCGAATAGTTATCTGGATTTTGTTACCGATTATCAAGTGTTCAACGGCAATACTTACTTTCGTTCAATTGCCTGGGTAGGGTGGACAGACGTAGGTGCGCATAAAGGTAGTGAACGCTTGGAGACGACCCAAACATATGCAGGAAAGCTGGGTTTGCTATTTAATAATCCTGAAGAGGGTATAGGGTTACTTGCAAGTGCGATGATGGTTGATTGCCAAAGCCACAATCTACTTCCATGTCTATTAGATAAAAACCGATTCAATACCAGCAGACAGCATTTTTATACAGCTGTTAAAAGTGAGGAGCTTTATAATGATGAAGCAGGGATTGATGCAGAATCAGCGATAGTATTGATGGACTTGAGTCTCAAGTCTGCATTTGAGGTGCCCGGTTTTGTTGCGGTAAATGACAAGGAGAATGCCCTCCGGATCATGGGGTTTGACCAAGGAGGCTCCACAGACGAAGAAACGATCTTTTCCAGGATTGAGGCATTCGAAAACGATGAGTTGTCCAAACAACAGTTTATTACTTTTTTGAAATCATTGACGGATAATGACTATACAGAATCTATCCAGAATAAAATATTCCATGCCATCAGGCGATCCGATCGAAAAAGAGTCGGACGCTTTTATTGGAGGCCGTCAATTTCCGGAGATCGTTCCCTTACAGTTTCAAAAAAAGAGCTATCCTTAGCGAATGAATTGGCTAAGCCAGTGCAAAATGAACCTGGTACGGAAGAAAGGATTGAAAAATTAATAGCTGAACGGATTAGGGATAGTATGGAGAATGTGTTGAAGATAAGAAAAGATACACTTGATTGGGATCAACCCTTTCAGTATTACGGTTTGGATTCCATTTCTGCCATGCAGCTGGCTACACTATTAGAGAAGGAATTGAATCTTTCAATTCAGCCTAAATGGTTTATTGAGCATCCAACCATAAACTTCCTGGCGAATAAATTGAGTCAGGAAAATAAATATCAAAGAGTCACTCAGTGAATTCCATTAATCAAAATATTGCGGATTTATTTTCAGGAAAATTTTCCGCAGAAATAGATCCGGAAGCGTCTCCATTAATTCCCGGGAAAGGACCGGCGAAAGTATCTTTTAGCTATCTCTTTTTTTCAGATGTACGAAAAGATATTTCCGACCGGGATAAATATCATTTCACCCGGGAACTGGTGGAATTTGCCGATAATTCCGGGTTTGAGGCGGTCTATTTTCCAGAGCGGCATTTTTATGAATTTGGCTCCATTTACGCAAACAATAGCATTATGGCGGCATATTTTGCGCCTCTCACTCAGAATATCCGTTTGCGTACAGCAGCCGTTACCAGCACCTTGCACCATCCGGTAGAAATTGTTGAGAATTGGGCAATGATTGACATTTTATCCAATGGCCGTGTAGACCTTGGATTTGGTGATGGCTGGAATAAACCGGATTTTATCCTGTCTCCAGACACCTACGCAAATCGAAAAACGCTGCGTAATGAACGGATTCCAGTCATACAGAAGTTATGGCGGGGAGAATCCGTTAGTTTTCCGGGTCCAAATGGCGAGGTGTTTCCAATTAATGTCTATCCACGGCCCATCCAAAAAGAGCTCAATGTGTGGTATGTGACAACTTCAGAGCAGGGGTTCAAGCATGCAGGAAAGCAGGGGTACAACGTATTCACCATGCTGTATGGGATTGATTTAAATGAATTAGGGAAGAAAATAGAGGTGTATCGTCAGGCGAGGAAAGTGTCGGGTTTCGATCCGGATACAGGGATTGTCTCCCTGATGATGCACACGCTTGTTCATCCGGACATGGAATGGGTACAGCGGGCCGTATCATCCCCATTTAAAGATTATATTCGCAGTAGTCTTTTGGCTCATATGAAAGCTGCAGATAAGGAATTAAATGATGACGAGGTTGAAAAGATGGTAGATTATTCTTATGCTCGGTATTTCCAGACAGGAGGTGTTTTTGGGCCGCTTGAGGATTGTCAAAAACAAGTAGATCATGCTATTGGTGTTGGTGTGAATGAGATTGCCTTTTTGCAAGATTTTGGGGTGGATTACGCGTCAGTTAAAGAATCGTTAGTATATTTAAAGCAATTGGTAGATCAAAATCATAAAAGTCGAGTGAATGATGGGAAGTAAAAAGGCTACATTAAATTTCATTCATGAATGGATTCGGAAAGGTGAAGCAGAATTGGCAAGCTCCAATGGTAGGAGGATTCATGATCAGAGTATCGATACTCAGCATCGCAACGATTCGTCTGTAAACACGTTAGCGCCCATTGCCATCACCGGATTATCCGGTTATTTTCCAAGTTGCATGGATGTTCAATCATTTTGGGATCATATAGATACAGATGAATCATTGATCACAGAGATTCCCAAGGATCGGTTTGACTACAAGGCGTACTATGACCCATCAGGAAAGAAAAAAGGATCGATGCGGACAAAGTGGGGCGGGTTTATTCCAGATATTACCTCCTTCGATCCAGGACTATTCAATATTCTGCCAACGGAAGCGGATGAAATGGATCCCCGACAACGATTGCTCCTGATGTCAACCTGGCGAACTCTGGAAGATGCAGGAATTGATCCGCTGTCATTGAAAAAAAGCAATACCGGTGTCTTTATCGGCGGTGAAACGAATGAATATGCCCAATTGATGCGAGATAAGGGCATTTTACCACAAGGTCTTTTTAATCAAGGAGATAGTATGATTGCCAATCGAATCTCCTACCACTTTGATTTTTCAGGGCCCAGTGAATTTATCAATACCATGTGTTCAAGTTTTGCCATTGCCCTGCATCGAGCAGTTGTTGCTCTGCGTGCGGGGAATATCGATCGAGCCATTGTGGGCGCGGCGAATATCATGTTGTTACCGGAACTTTATATTGCGTTGTCCCAAGGTGATCAGCTGAGCACTCAAAAAACGGTTAAGTCTTTTGGCAAAGGCGGCGATGGATCGTTACGTTCTGAAGGAGTGGGGACTATTTTGGTTGAACGATGGAGTGATGCCAAAGCCGATCATCGGCATAGCTATGCGATTGTTAAACATGTGGCTGTAAATTATAATGGTCAAGGGGGGATGTCATTAGCAGCCCCCACAACAGCAGTCCATACAAAGCTCATTAAAACCTGCTATCAGGAAGCAGAGATCGATCCAGAGCAATTGGCCTATATTGAGGCTCAGGGAATGGGGCTACCTGTTGCCGACATCGCCGAGTGGACATCCATGAATCGGGCATTAACGGAATTATGTCAGGAACGTGGGATCGAGGTTGTACCGGGGTATTGCCGTGTGAGTACCTTAAAGCCCATGGCGGGTCATATGAATGCTGCATCGTCTTTAGGCGCCTTATTAAAAATCATTCGCAGTTTTCAGACCCGAAAAATCCACAAAGTGTTGGATTATATCGAAGCGAATGAATTTTGTGATATGGCGAATACACCCTGTCGAATTGTGACCGATACCGAACCCTGGGCGGATACAACCTATCCACGACTTGCTGCTTTTCATTCTTTTGGGGCTGGAGGGAATAACGCTCATGTGCTGTTGGAAGAGTATCAGCCAGATGAAAGTAATAAGGTAAGAAATAAAGACACTTTACCCATGATAATCTGTTTATCTGCTCGAACAAAGGATCAACTAAAGGATATGATGCAGAGACTGCATGATTATTTAATGAATAGACCAGATACAGATCTTGTTGATTTATCGTTTACTTTAACCACTGGTCGGAAAAACTTTGACTACCGGTGTGCCATGATTGCGGAGTCTATTGCAGGGCTGATTCACATAATTAATAAGTTCAACTATGGAGATATAACTCACCCGTGTTATTCAGGGAAACAAAGCACAGAGTCTGTCATCGATCTCTCTGATCAGGCGGAGAAGTTGAATATTGACAATCTTGCGATTGAATGGAGCAGGGGGGCATCGATAAAAAATATAGAATTGTTGTATTCTAATCAACGGGTACAACGATTAACGGGGTTGCCCGGATATCCATTTGAGAAAAAACGCTGTTGGTTTCAGAATCGAGATCTTAACTCTTTCGAAGAACCTCCACATGTTATTTCCCGCGAGAAGTTGGCACACGAAAAATGGGATAAAGAGAGGATAAAGAAGCTTGTTGTACGCATTTTTACAAATAGATTCGCAATCCCAAAAGAGCAAATTGAAGATAAAAAAGAATTCTCTGAGTATGGATTGAACTCTATTAATGCGACTTTGTTTGTCCGGGAATTTAACGAAAAAGTTCCTGTAACAGTCGCCCCGAAAATATTTTTCAACGCCGCCAATATAGCTGATTTTTCACAAACTGTTTTTGACATGCTGAAAAACAAGAAAAATGGAGAATACGCAGAGGTGTTGTTCGAATGCTTGCAAAGAGAATCAGAAGGTTCAAATGAAGTCAAGGATGACAACGTATCGACACAAACTGAACAGATAGAACCCTGCTCTCATTCGGCTGAGGGAATGTCAACAACTCAACTTATTCCTTCTGCGACTGATCCCTCTATTGTTTGTGAAATTTCTATTAATGAAAATGAATTTAGAGATCTTGTTTCAGGAGTGATGGATCCGTCAATACTGGATGGTAATGAAGTGACCATTCATCCTTCCGATAAAGTCACTTTATTTCAGTATGCGCATAAAATTTTCGAAGTGTTTTTCTATTTTTACAACGTCACCAAGTTAGATCGTCATTTTCAGGGACATCTCATACGGGAAATTTATACATCGGGTAAGGTCATCTTGCCCCCTGAAAATAAGCTATCTATTTACCCTTGGGCCATTCCCTATGAACTCGGTAGCGAAATCTACCACTTCATTATCAAAAATGAGTTGTCCAGCACCTTGGAAATTGGGTTGGCTTATGGATTATCCGCTCTTTTTATATGTGAAGCTCATCACGTAAAAAAAGATGGATTCCATATTGCAATTGATCCAGAACAGGAAAAACGTTTTCAAAATACTGCCCTTGCTCAACTGGATCAAGCAAATCTGAGCAACTATTTTGAGCATGTCAATTTGCCTGATTACCTGGCTTTACCCCAGTTGGTGAATGAACAAAAAGAATTTGATTTTATTTTTATTGATGGCCTTCATCTCTTTGATTACGTTTTATTGGACTTTTTCTACGCCGACTTATTGTTGAAGGAGCAAGGTTATATTGCCTTTGATGATAGTGGCGCTCCCGGGGTTAGCCCCGTTCTTGATTTTGTTAGAAAAAATAGAGCGTATAAAGAAGTCCCCACGTCGATTAAACGATTGAGTATTTTTCAAAAAAACGAGTCCGATCAAAGATTTTTAGGGGATCCTTCCGGATTTGTCGAGTGCTTTGGTGAATCGGCGGATGCTCATTCCGTAGAAGATCGACCTGGGCGGATAAATCATCAGGAATTGATGTCAACGTTCAGTTCTAAATTTAATGAATTAATTCGTAATCATCTTTTTTCCATAGAAAAACCCTGGAATTTCATTTTGAATATAAAGGGAGCAAGGACGACCTCCTGGAAGTTTTGTTTGAGCAGAGATCGCGTTGAAAGTTCCTTTATCCAATCGCAGGCATGTCCTCCCCCAGTTAAATACTCAAAGGAGTTTCAACTGGGAAAAAGACAAAGGCAGAAAGACGAGCAACCTGAAATCGCCGGGAAAGATGGCGATAAAGTCGCCATTATAGGCATTAGCGCTCGATTGCCCAAATCTAAAACAATTGATTTGTTTTGGGAAAACCTGCTTAAAGAGAAAAGCCTGTTTTCTGAAGTTCCTGAAGATCGATGGGATTGGGGAAAGGTCGGTGAACGCCATGACCATAATTATGATTTAAAAACAGGTGGGTTCATTGATGATATTTATTCATTTGATTCGTTGAGATTCAACATCTCTCCGAAGGATGCCAAGTATATTGATCCTCATCAGAGATTGTTGCTGGAGGAAACTTATAAATGTATTGAGGATGCCGGGTATACGGCAAATGATGTGGATGGAAGTAACACCTCTGTATTCATTGCCATTCATAATAACAGCTTTCAGGAAAGTCCTGGGAATGCGAGGAAAGAAAATGAGCCCTATTCTATACCGGGGGATCATCGCTTTACCGCCAATCGAATCTCTTATTTTTTTAATTTTACCGGAACCAGTGAAATCATTAATGCGGCTTGTGCATCTACTTCGGTCGCATTATGCCATGCGGTTAAATCACTGCAGAATCGAGAATGTGATATGGCCCTGGTCGGTGCCGCCAGCATTGATTTTTCGATTACCTCAACATTGGGGCTTTCTCAATTAGGAATCATTTCGAAAAATAACACGTGTGCTCCCTTTAATGAAGATGTTTCCGGATTGATACCCGGAGAAGGAGTAGGGGCCATCATGCTCAAACGACTTGCCGATGCCGAGCGTCAGAAAGATAATATTTATGGATCCATCATTGGGAGCGAAATTAGTCATGCGGGAAATCTGTCCGGCTCCTTTCTCATTCCCAATTCCATATCGCAGGTAAAGTTAATGGAAAGAATCTTGAAAGAGTCCCGGATCAGGCCCGATCAAATTGGCTACATTGAAGCTCATGGGACGGGTGGACATGGAGACTCTATTGAACTGGAAGCAATCAAGGAGGTGTTTGGTAAAGAAAATGTGACTGAAGATACGAATGACGTATATATAGGAAGTGTAAAATCATATTTGGGCGCCAGCGATGCAGCCAGTGGCATTCCTCAGTTGATAAAGGTTTTACTAATGATGAAAAATACGACGTTAATTCCAACCTTGAATTTTCAGAATGAATCTTCCTCCGTCAGCCTCAAGAATAGCGGTTTGTCGATACTCAAGGAAAAAAGAGCATGGAGTGCCGGGATAGATGACGATGGAGTTTCAAGGGCGAGGATGGCTGCAATTAACTCTTACGGATTGGGAGGGACTACGGCTTTTTTGCTGGTTGAAGAGTACCACAAAGCATTACGAAAAGGAGAGAAGGGAGTAGATGGAAATAAGTCTTTCTGTGTTCCTTTATCAGCTTCTTCGCAAAATGCTCTGCGAAAATATGCTGAACAAATCCATCACTATATTATCGACAACAATAACCAGATCAATCTGCATGAATTGGCTTATACTCTTCAAGTGGGTAGGCGGGCATACAAGTATAGAATTGTTTTTGTTGTTAAAAATACAGATGAATTATCACAAAAACTAAATCAGTTTCTCAAACAAGAAGAACGTATCGAAAATTGTATTCAAGGGACCGTCGATCAGGAATTCTCCGAGGCAACTTTTCGCGATGAATTTGCCGGCAATGATTTTAAGAAAATGGGTGCTGAATGGGTTGCGGACGGAAACTTAAAGTCGTTTGTCAGTCTTTGGATTAAAGGAGTAAAAATCGATTGGGAGCAACTTTATCCCGATGTTAAACCCTGGAGAATCTCGGCTCCTTCATGCCCATTCGCACATAGGATTCATAAACTCGAAGTGCGGGCAGAGCAACCTCATAAATCCGCAGTTGATGAACGAAAGAAGGCGGTGAATGAACGAACTCACTCTTCTTTAGATAATATCAATACAAGGGTCCTGAAGGTCATCCAAAACAACTTAGACCTTGAAGTAGGAGATTTTGAATCGGATACGCCTTTTTCAGAGCTTGGGGTAGATTCTCTATCGGTGGCCAAATTGACCTCTAACCTGGAATCTGAGTTTAACATTCAACTGCGAAAATCAGATGTATTTAGTTACCCGAATATAGGTAAAATGACGGATCATATTGCATCATTGCTGAAGCAAAATATACCCGGGGAAGCCAGCAGAGAATCGATTGAGGCAGTTGACTTAAAATCAAAACCTGGAGCAGTACGTTCAAAACAGGTTTATGGTCAAGTAACGAACCATCATGCCCCCCCAACTGATGACGATGATATTGCGATTATCGGCATAAGTTTACGTGTTGCAGGGGCAAAAAATTATACGGAATTTTGGTCTAATTTAAAACAGGGACGTTGCACAATATCTGATATTCCAAAAGATCGATCGACTATAGGTTCAGATAAACTAAAAACAGTGATGGGTGGGTTTGTTTCAGATATAGATAAGTTTGATCCGTTATTTTTTTCAATTTCTCCAAGAGAGGCTGAATGCATGGATCCGAAGCATCGAGTGTTATTGGAGTCGGCCTATGCTGCAATTGAAGATTCGGGATATAGTCCAGCCAGCTGGAATGGGGCTAAAAATGGTATTTTTATTGGGGTAGAGGAATCGGATTATCCAATATCAGAAAATACTACAATTACCTCGATTTATGGAGGAACAGCTCCAGCAAGAATTGGTTATTTTTTAGATACTAAAGGTCCTTTACTTGCTTTAAGTACGGCATGTTCATCATCTTTAGTTGCAATATGTTATGCTTGTAAAAGTATTATAGAGGGGGACAGTGATTATGCCTTGGCCGGTGGGTGTAGTATCATCAGTAATCCTGTTGGAATGCTGCATAATTTGTCTCAACTTGGAGATATGCTGTCACCGGATGGAACATGCTATGCCTTTGATCAACGGGCCAATGGTATGGTTATTGGAGAAGGAACTGGGCTGGTTGTTTTAAAGCGATTGTCTGTCGCACACCGTGATAATGATGCTATTTATGGAATTATCAAGGGGTGCGGGACTAATTATGATGGAAAGACAAATGGGTTAACTGCCCCAAACGGGTTGAGGCAACGTGAATTGTATGAACGTGTCTATAAAGAAAGTGGGGTAGAGGCTCATCAAATTTCTTATATTGTGGCGCATGGTACGGGAACATCTTTAGGAGATCCGATAGAGTGTAATGCACTAATTGATGCCCACACATCATCTTCCGATAAAAAACAATATTGTGCATTGACATCCGTAAAGACAAATATTGGACATACCCTGGCAGCTTCTGGTGTAGTTAACCTGGTCACTGCAATACTGGCGTTAAAAAACAAGCAAATACCCCCAACACTCAATTTTGAGACAGCCAATAGAGATATTAACTTTGAAGATAGTCCCTTTTATGTGAATACTTCGTTAAGAGAGTGGGATATGCCAAAGCGGTATGCAGCGGTGAGCGCTTTTGGCTATTCAGGAACGAATGCTCATATGGTGATTGAGGAGTACGATCATCAGTTATCGGTAAACAGTGATCAGCCGCAAGAAGACGGTGATCACCTAAGTGATATTGGCGCCTCACAACGGGAGACACGTCAGTTATCAGTAGAAGATAGACCTGTTTTAATTGTACTTTCGGCAAAGAATCAGGACCGGCTCCGCGAATACGCCAAGAAGCTCCTCATTTTCGTTGCTGATCACTCTACTCAAACGACTGATCACTGTTCACTGATTACTGATTACTTACAAGATCTTGCCTACACCCTTCAGGTTGGTCGTCAAGAAATGGAAGAGCGCTTAGGGATTATTGTCCATTCAATACAAGAGTTTAAAGAAAAGCTTGAGGGGTTTGTCGAGGGTAGAGAAGATGTGGAAGATCTATTTTTTGGTCAGGTCAAACGAGATAAAGAAACTTTGGCCGTTTTCGCGGCAGATGAAGAATTGCAAGAAGCCATTGATAAATGGATTCAACGTGGCAAATACTCCAGATTGCTAGGCTTGTGGGTAAAAGGTCTCATCTTTGACTGGAACAAACTCTATGGAGAGAACAAGCCACAACGGATTAGCGCTCCGACGTATCCCTTTGCCAGAGAACGTTATTGGGTCGAAGAAAAGAGTTCAGGGTTTAAGGGCAAGTTACACCCGTTGGTGCATGAGAATACGTCAACGTTGGAGGAGCAGCGGTTTAGTTCGACGTTTATGGGAGATGAGTTTTTTCTGAAAGATCATCAGGTGAAAGGCGCGAAGGTTTTTCCTGGTGTGGCTTATCTTGAAATGGCTCATGAAGCAGTCAAACAGGCTTCTGGAGTACTTTCCGGGGATCATGCAAATATTCGCCTCAGCAACGTTGCCTGGCCCGAGCCCATCATTATTGGAAATGATCCTCAGGAGGTTCATATTGGGCTCTTTCCCGAAGAGAACGGAGAGATTGCCTATGAGATCTACACGGATAAGCAAAATGCCGAAGAAGAGTCACTTGACGAAGTCTCTGAGCTGAGTCAAAGGGTGCATAGCCAGGGAGTGGCGACATTGGTTTCTCCCGAAAAGATGTCGTCCTTGAATCTTACCGATTTACAAACAAACCTCAATCAGAACAGTCTCAGTCCTCAAGAATGCTATGCAGCATTTAAAACTACGGGGGTGGACCATGGTCCCGCGCTTCAGGGTCTTGAAAAGATTTACGTTGGGGAAAATGCGGAAGGCCACCCTGAGATTTTAGCCGAACTGAACTTGCCCGCTTCTGTTTCAGAGACAAAAGATCAATTCACCCTGCATCC
>JAJFLO010000392.1 GCA_021772675.1 Verrucomicrobiota bacterium
TTTATGAAAGAATAATGACCCGCAAGTGTACTTGTGGTGACGTTTCCGGGAGTTACCCACAGTTGCTAATTCCGCTTTGACGAGTGACTTACGACCCATTCTCGCGGTACTTAGCCCCTATGGATAACTCCCAAACTCCGACTAAAAAAAAGGGAAAGAATCATGAAATCGCTAATTAATTGTAAACAAGGATTTTATGTCACATCCACCCAAAAACTTTTGATAAAACCCTCATTCCGACATGGAGAAAAAATGGAAACAAAGAACTTGTTTCTGTCTCAATCCCCTTATTCGCGGGGCTCATTCCGACACTGCGTTTTATTATATATTCAGTATCAAAGGGTTGCAAGGGCGTTTTTGACCTAATTTACCCATTTTAGGAAAAATTCATTTAATTTTGGTTTAAACGGTGGGATCTGTGTCGGAACATCTTTATTAATAATGCTTTAAATGCGCGACCTAAATTTTGTTGATTTGCAAGGACTTATGACTCAAAGAAAGAGTGTATTTCCAAATTGTAACGACACAAAACACGAATTTGTCACTGCTGGGCAGGGCTACCTGCGCTAGCGCGATTAACTAGATAAAATCTTACTGCTGGATTCTCGAAGGGGAGGATGGGCTTAAAGGCTCGTTTCATAAAACGTTTAAACCAAAATCAAATCGGAATATTTCAGTAGCTTTTACACGGGCTAGAAAGCCCATGCTACTTGTCCGCGAATATCGTTTCTGCATCAAATTATTATGTTGAATGGGCAGAAGTAGGAGAATCTTTCCAGACTGTCGCTTGGACGCAACCGATTATCTGTTGATACACAAATACGTGTGGGTATGTTTACATGAAAAGTTGTTAAAAAAGCAAGATTTTTACGGATAATAGTACTAACCTGAATAATTCATCAGTATTCTGCTGCGAGCCTTAAGTGCTCTCGCGTCGAATCGCATGAATTAATCAGGCTAAGAACACAGAAAAAATTAAATTAACTTTTGGTTAAGTGTCGAATTAGGGTTAAGATTAGCAGATTAAAACCCGTTTTGTTATACAGGAATATTCCTAACGCAGCCGTTGGCCGCAACTAAATTCTGGAAAGAATATCGAACAATAAATGTCGAATGATAAAGTTTTCTAACTGAGTTGAGCCGTTGTTGTAGGGCAGCAATTATGGGTGAATGTTTTTTGAGCATTAAATTCCGGAAAACATTATCATTATTTCGTACAGTTTCTGCGTCGAGAATACATGAATGTTGGATGCCGACGTTTGGAGTTGCGGCGGGGGGGGGGGCGGTATAAAGGGAAAAGCCCGCCTGAAGGCGGAACTCCAAACGCCGGCAATCTAAAATATAAATAAGCAAAATAATTTTCATAAATTCGGTTCGCCCATAATTGCTGGTTGTAGGGGGCGCAAAAAGCGCCTCTCATTATCCTTCAATATTCATAATTCCTTGTTCGATATTCTGTCTTCTTTATGAATAACATCTTATGAATGACGAATCATGAAAACTTGTCAAAAAACAAGGAACTGGAAATAAATAAATCATCGAAATGATCATCTCATCTTCACATCATATTGCGTTGAAACTCAATCACAAAATCCTCAATGTAGCTATGGCTACGTCTGCGGGTTTGTTTAATCGCTTCAAGGCAATCTGACGCAAATCTGAGGGCCAATTCGGTGATTTATTTATTTCCAGTTCCATGTTTTTACTGATAGTAGTACGAAATAATCCTCCACTGTTCAAGTTGGTAGAAGGAGAATACTTTTGAAAACCCATAAAATTATTCTATCCATTCAGCAAATTAAATACGAAATAACTGCCAGCAGACCCATAGTATTACATCGTGATTTGCCATCCATTACCTTACGGGGTGCATTTGGCTATGCTCTGGCCGTTATGCTCTCTGATGAAGCATCATTGATTCGCGAAGCGGATAAAATCGTATTATTCAGGGATATTTTTGCGCCGCATGATTCTGAACGACAACATAAAGGGTGTGCTGACCAAGCCCGCTGTTTTGTTTTTCGTGGTGGTTATGCTTTACTGGATCGAACGAAATTTATCGCTGAATTACTGCTATTTGGCGCCTTTGTCGATTATGAAAAATTGTTTGATAAGGCCGTGTGTATAATGGCCAATTCCGGCCTGGGCAAAACGAAACAGATCTGCGAATGTCGAAAACTAAGCTCGATCAGAATCGAACCGAAAGCGCCGCATTGTGATATGCTGATCGTTGATTATATTTCGCCGACACGAATCAGAGCTGATCGACGATGGTGGGATGATTCAATTCCGTTTTTTGCATTAATATCGCGGTTGCTTGATCGGTTGCAGGAGTTGGTTGGATTATATACAGAAGAGGCCTTTGATGTTGACATTGGCCATTTGAAAAGAAGGTCAAAATCGATAGATGGGGAATGTCTGGAGGGAAGGCGCTATCAGGTAAACCGGACTTCAGGTCGAACAGGCGATGTAATTCGTCTGGATGGATTTATTGGTCAGATGCTTTACTCGGGAGATTTATCACCATTCAACGAGGTTCTGGCCTACTTACCATGGATTCACGTGGGTAAAAGTGCTGTCTTTGGTTGTGGCTGGGCATGTCTGGTTATGCAAAACATCACGGAAATATAATCAGGTTAATGATATTGAAATCTAGTCCTGAATTCGAAGATGACTTATGATTTTTGTTTTACTTTCGGTTATATAAATGTACAATCGATAAAACTCGCACTATTTTACTTTTGTCAGACTGGATGCTCTCCTGATGAAGAAAAAAGAAATTTTTTCTATTTTTTATCGGAGAACACCATTATACTTCACTTAATAGATGATATATGGAGTTAGCCTGAACCCGGATACCGTGAATACGTCTTTTGGGGCTATATATCTGGCCTGTCTTTTCTGGGGCCATGTTGGCAATAGTAGAACCGTCGGCCGTGGCTCAACCACGATTTGCCTTTATGAAGAGTAGAATTTAATCGCACTCTTGGGTTGGCCCTGAGGTAATTGTTCACAGGGTTCAGGGTTCGGGATTCAGGATTCAGGGTTCAGGGTTCAGGAAAGGGAAAGGGATCAGGAGGAGAGAAATGAGTACATACAAACGGCTGGAAGATTTGATTGTCTACAAGAAGCTCTGCCAACTTCACCTTGAGGTCTGTGAATTGACGCACGCCTGGCCGCCTGAAGAGAAATACGAACTGGGGTCGCAAATAAGACGTTCGTCCAACAGCGCGCCAGCTCAATTGGCTGAGAAACATGATGACCGCCATATTCGGAACACGATCGAAGGCGTTAACCGCAGCCGAGGAGAAACCGCTGAAACGGTGCACCACCTGTACGTTGCTCACTTAAAGGGATACGAATCCAACACTGTGTATGATGATTTCCGAGAACGTTATCAGGAGTGTGTTCGAATGCTGAACGGACTGGAGCGTACTTTAGAGAAGCAACTGCCAGAGCAGGAGCCCCAAAGTGTTCGCGAGAATGGAGAACAGTACGGTGACTTCATTGCTGATTTCCCCGAACCGCGATCTGAACACTGACAACTGAGCACTGAACACTACTATGAACCGTTACGCCCTGAGGAAGTTGATTTTAATGTAAGGAGAATGCCATGAGTCAATACTTATATGGAGCCGCTGTCCAGGGCATCCAGAGTTTCATATTTGAATCCAACCAACTTAAAGAAATAGTCGGCGCCAGTGAAATTGTAGAGAAAATCTGTGGTGAATCATTTACTGAGTTTTTAAAAGAACATGGTCTAATTCTCCGTAAACAAGATTATATCGTCAAAGCCGCAGGAAATATCCGGTTTACTTCGGAGGATAAAGAGCTCATTGAGACAATGGTGAAATACTGGCCGAAAATGGTAGAGTCGATCGCTCCTGGTCTCATTCTTTCGCAGGCAGTGCTGACCTTCAATGGTCCAATTGCAAAAACACACATGGATGAGTTAGAACGTATGCTTAAGGTACAACGGAACAAAAGCCCTATTCCTGTCGATCTGGCCTCTATGGCTGTTGTTCGTTCACGACGTACGGGAAAAGCGGCAGCAGACTGGAAAGATGGCAAGAAAACAAAGAAACCACGTGATCGCGCCAGCCGCCTTAAACAAGAAGCGGGCAATGACAATAAGGAAGCACCGCAAAGTCTAATGGAAAAATGCATTCCTCCTACAGTGACAAAGGAAATCAAGTATTATCCTTTTAATATAGAAGACATCACGGCTAGTTATAGCTCAAGTTGGCTGGCCGTCATTCACGCAGATGGTAACAGCTTGGGTAAAATCATTCTGGAGATATCTGATAAACTGTCTTCCAATGACGGAAACTTAAAGAAAGCTTATTCGAAATTTTCCAGAGCGCTTGACACTGCGACCATCAATGCGACACAGAAAGCCGTCAATATGGTTTGTCTTAAGGAAGGAGCGCCAAGAAACATTAAGGGCGAGAAGGCAAAAAAATATCCGTTTCGTCCTGTCATTGTTGGCGGCGACGATCTTACTGTTATCATTAGGGCCGATCTGGCTCTGGATTTTACCATTGAATTTCTACAGGCGTTTCGCGAAGAGACAAAAGAACAGTTAACTGACCTGATAATAGACTTTAAAATCGATGATTTTAAGGACGGACTTACAGCCTGCGCCGGAATTGCTTATATGAAGTCGTCTTATCCTTTTCATTTCGCTGTCCACCTGGCCGAGGTGCTTTGTGCAGATGCAAAAAAGGCCTCGAAAAAAATCAACGGTGACACACCACCTTCATCGCTATCATTTCACAAGATTCAGGACAGTTTTATTGACGATTACACAGGAATAATTAATCGTGAACTTACACCACAGAAAGACCTGAGTTTTAAATTCGGTCCTTATGGCTTCGAGCTTGAAGGGTTGCCTTCTGTGAATAAATTCAAAGGACAAATCGCCACGATGCTCACAGAGGATGCGCCGAGATCCGGTATTCGCAATTGGCTTTCACTGCTGCACAAAGATACCAATGAAGCAAACCTTTGGCTGCAACGCGTTCAGGAAATCATGTCCCCTGATTATACAAAGAAACTGGCTCTTGATGCACCCTGGCAACAGTGTGGGCAGAGTCATAAAGAAAAACAAAGGTTAATGAAAACACATCTCTATGATGTCATGACGCTTGCCTCTTTAATGGATATTAAAACCATTCTCACGGAGGGTAAAAAAGAATGATTGAACTCATTTACAAAACTGAGTTTTATTCGGATTGGCACTGTGGTTCCGGACTTTCTTCGGGCGCTGAAGCGGACTTACTTGTTCTCAAAGATCGCTCAGGTTTACCCATAATTCCAGGTAAAACACTTAAAGGGCTGTTGAGAGATTCCGCCCAGTCTCTCGAGGAATTCGGCGGGGTTAAAAAAGATTTTGTAAGCGACGTGTTTGGATCACAACCAGGTGAAGATGGCGACAGCTCAGCAGGCTCAGCTTATTTCTCTAATGCCAGCCTAAGTCTTGATATGCAAAAGATTCTTTCACAAGATAATGGCAAAAAAAAGCTGCTTTATCGTAACATTTCCTCTACAGCAATTGAAAAAAACGGTCAGGCAAAAGAGTACAGCCTGCGCACCATTGAGGTTTGTATACCGTTGGTACTTTTTGCAAAGATTACCGGTCTTCGAAATCCTCAAAATAAACTAGATTTAATTAAGTGTATGCAAATGGTTAAACGCCTCGGAACCGGCCGACACCGCGGTCTGGGACGTTGTGATATGACGATCATGGAGGATTCATAATGAAGCGTCTATATTTCAAATGCAAATTTCTGTCAGATGTGATCCTCAATGCACAAACTGCTAATGAAGGAACGCCCTTAACTCTTGACTATATACCCGGATCCAATTTTCTGGGGCTGGTCGCTGCCAATTATAATGACTTCGGCAGCGAGCTCGCCTATGACATATTTCACTCCGGTAACGTGCGCTTCGGCGACGCTCACTTGACTGACGGAGAAGAAAAAAGCTTTAAGGCTCCACTTTCCTGGTTTATCAACAAAGGTGATCATATCCGTGATCGGAAATGGCTGCATCATGCCCTTAGCGAAGAGCAGCGTATGAACTTGCTGCGGCAGTCAGTCCAGCTCAAGCAAGTGCGGAACGGCTGGTTGACCTATCAGGGAAAACAGATTGAAGCGGAAAAGAACTTTGCTATTAAGTCCGCCTATGACCGAGAAAAGCGTCGCAATAGTGACGGTCAGCTTTTCGGCTATAAATCTTTGACTTCCGGACTTGAATGGATCTTCACGGTTGATATCATGGATGATAAAATAGACGACAATTCGCTTATCGACGTATTGCGTGATAAAAAGAGTATCGGTCGTTCAAGATCAGCTCAATACGGAAGAATCCAAATCGACTATATTAAGACAAGGGAACAGTTCTCTGTTACTTCAGGTAAGGCGTTCAAGATTGCCGACAAAAACTATATTTCCATTTACGCCGACAGCCGACTGGCGTTTTTCGATAAATTTGGTCAGCCGACACTCCAGCCTGTCGCGTCTCAGTTTGGCTTTGATCAATGGAAGATTGAGTGGTCACTTTGTCAGGTGACAAGTCAGATATTCGCTCCCTGGAACCGTCAAACGAATAACCGTCTGGCTGACCGTGTATGCTTCGACAAAGGATCCGTTTTTATTCTTTCGCCTTTGCCAGAAAATAAAGACTGCAAAATTCCCTCCTATAAGGGCTGCGTAGGAGAATATAAAAGTGAAGGTTTTGGACAGATTTTACTAAACTCCTTCTTTCTTGAATTCAATGAACAGGGTGAATCTACCTTCCCAGTCTGCAGAAGTTTAAAAAATATGAATTTGCCCCTGGATTTTGTCATTAGTAACAACAAATCTGATAAAATGCTGAAATCCTGGATATCAATTCGTGAAACAGAAGAGCTAACCACTGATTTTCATTCAGAAAATAGAGGTAGCTATGATGAGGCCTAAATTCCAAAATGGGGCCGATAAAATACGACAGTGCCAACAATATGTATACCATATTTATCTGAATTAAGTCACAATATAAAATTGTTAAATA
>JAJFLO010000393.1 GCA_021772675.1 Verrucomicrobiota bacterium
GAAAATACAACAAGGGAGTGAAATTGACAAAAAGGCAACTGGAACCCTTTTTCTCGTCTTTCTACAGGTCGACTGAACTGCCTAAATGGCATGTCACGATTAAGCCATGAGTGGGTATGTTATTTTCTTGCAATCGCCTAAATGCCATCATTCATTGACTTTTAGCAATCTTTCGACTCTCATTGCTAAAGGTTATGCATAATGCAGGCTAGCAGTTTTTCGGATCTAGAAAGAATCTGGTACGAAAAACGCATTCTTGGCTCGTTTTCGTCCTAATTATCGTGGAATATTACGATATTCTCCTCAAAATTGGACAAAAATGATCTCAATTTGACGATTTTCTCCCATCGATTTTCTAAGTCCGACACACTGCTATCCTGGTCAATTCAAAATATAATTAAATAGTATAGGAATTTGTATTCTAAGTTGTTGCAAATTTGATTGTAATAAATTTCCAAGATATCTTGAATAAGGAGCGTGTCCCGTTTGTAGTTCCGTCTTAAGGCGGAAGTTTTAGGAGAGCTTCAGCGATCCTGGGTTGAGATGTCCTCGCTGAAGCGTCGTTAAGACTTCTGCCTAAAGACGGGACTACAAACCTTAGCCTGTCCGGGTTTTGTTTTGTTTGATTTGATTGTATAAGCACTTGTATTCTTAGTCGTTACTATTTGCACACAAAAACCCCGGCGCAGCCGGTTAAATTTATTTTGTCCCACAATCATGTATTCAGAATCTAATTAAACCCATAATTTGGAACAAGGAATCGCATCGATATTGCAGAAAATTTTATCCACCTACTATTGTGCTGATGAAAGCGTGTCAGAAGTGAAACCCTCTACACGCCTTAAAATTTTTTTTAATTAGTCATAATTTTTTTTAGTTTTGTAACTATTTTTCTGCGACTTCCCGGTGATGGAAACGTTAAGAAAACTATCTAAATACTTTATATAGAAATAGTTAAGTATAAGTTTGCCCTATTTGGCAATTCTATTGCTCATCATTTTCTTAGTTTTTTGATTTGATTCATAGGCATTAATATAGGTGCTTAATATTGAGTCAAATTTTGTCCAGTATAGGCTTCACGCGATGGCAACGTTTATCTATAATATATTTGCAGTATACCAATAAAAATACAACGCTCATTTATCTATGAATCCAAAGACCTTTAATCAATTTCAAAAAATCATTTATAATGCAAGTGGCATCAAACTAGAAGATAACAAAGAATCATTGGTTTGTTCTCGAGTTGGAAAACGAATGCGATCACTTAAAATAGGTAATTATGAATCATACATCAAAACAATTTCTCAGGACAAAACCGGTGTTGAACTTATCCATTTACTTGATGCCATTTCAACAAATGTAACCAGCTTTTTTCGAGAACCAGACCACTTTTCTTTTTTGGAAAGTACAGTCAAGGATTGGGCAGGGCAGGGGCAAAAACGATTTCGTTTCTGGTCGGCTGCATGTTCAACAGGAGAAGAACCTTATACACTTGCTATATCTCTACTTGAAACGCTTTCTCAAGAGAAATGCGATGTTAAAATACTTGCGACAGACATTTCCACAAATGTTATAAATGTTTGTAATGATGGAGTATACGATTTTGAAAAACTTAAAGACATTTCGCAGACGTTGAGAGACCGTTATTTTGATCAACACAGCAATAATGGTAAATTGCATTTCTCAGCAAAGAAAAAAATAAAAGATCTCATTGTGACACGGAGACTTAATTTATCTACGCCTCCATTTCCGATGACAGGACCATTAGATATTGTCTTTTGTAGAAATGTAATGATTTATTTTGACGCAACGGTTCGTCTAAATTTGGTAAATGCGATCTACAATTTACTTAAACCAGGTGGCTATCTGCTTATAGGACATTCAGAATCTTTAACTGGTTTGAATACTCCATTTAAAGTCCTACGCCCATCAATTTATCAAAAATAGGGCGTTGATGAAACTCTCATGAAATGTACCGAAAACATGAATAATTTGGAAAAGCGCAATAAAATATTGTCAAAGATTTCAACGTTGCAAGGTATACCTGCTATGACAATCAATACGATTAGACTTTTAGAAAAACCGGATGTGGATGTCGATAAAGTCATAAATCAAATTCAATATGACCAAGGGATGAGTGCAAATATTCTGCGTATGGCCAATTCAGCATTTTTTGGAGGATCAAAATCAATTGCTAATATAAAAGATGCCATGGTATTTTTAGGCATGGATAAAATCAAAAAAATGGCGATGACGTCTGCGATGGGAAAGATTGGCAAGTCTGGGATAAAGGGATACGATCTTAAACCTGGAAGTTTGCTCGAAGGCTCGGTTGCAGTCGCATTAATCACAACAATATTAGCTGCAGAACTCGGATTAAAATTGCCGGCACATGCATTTACGGCTGCTTTAATGCATGATATTGGTAAAATCGTACTTGGAACGTTTGTTGAAGCCGATTCCGGACCGATTGCTGACTTAGCATTTGAAAAATCAATTCCTTTCGATGAAGCAGAACGTCAAATCCTTGGGATTGATCATGCAGAAGTCGGTGCATATTTACTAAATAGCTGGTCGCTACCTAAATCTATTGTCGATGTTGTTCGTTGGCATCATCACCCTGAATGTTTTTTTGGAGATACAATCGTTGTTGATGTAATTCATGTAGCAGATAGCCTTGCTATGATGATTGGAATTGGTACAGGACTTGATGAATTAAACTATCACCCCTCTTCCGATGTCATTTCCAGGCTCAATATTAGCACGGCTATTAGTGAATCAGTTTTATGTCGGTTTTTGAGTGAATTTGAAGATGTTAGAACACTTTTTAATATGAATAGGAATTAATTTAAATATGGAAAATAAATCGATATCTACTGTAGAAACGGTTTTTGCTGAAGTTCTCGAGAACCTTGCCTTTATGTTTGCGGATCCTTCTGAAAAAGAAGCACTTGATGACGAGAATAGTGAGTTTATTCAGACCTCTATTTTGTTTACAGGGCATAAAGAAGGAAAATTGAAAATTATTGTGCCTGTAAATGTCGCTAAAGAGCTTGCTGGGAATATCTTGGGGATTGATACGGATGATGAAATTGTCGAGGCTGATTATACAGATGCTTTGGATGAATTAATGAATGTTGTCTGTGGAAACGTCTTAACTGAGCTTTACGGTATAGAGCCCATATTCAATCTTTCAATTCCGCAGGCCGGTAGTTTCGACCCGGATAAATGGCAAGCTGAATTAGATAAGTCAACTGTTGCAGCGATGAATGTCGATGGGGATCCAGTATTGTTGGAATTTGATCTAAAATGATGATTTGATTTGATGAAAATAAATAATGTGATTTCGTGCGAATCGTTTTGACGCACAAAGATCAGTAACCATGCTTTGTCTCCAGGAGAATGAATTGTGACTCAATTAGTCGTTGGAATATCGGATATGAAAGTTTCAAATGAGAAAAATGATCGTATAATAACTTATTCATTAGGGTCATGCATTGGATTATCACTATATGACCCTACGTGTTTTATTGGTGGTATGATTCATTGTATGCTTCCACTTTCTAAAATGAATCCTGAAAAAGCAAAAGAATCTCCGTGTATGTTCATTGACACAGGGGTGATGACGTTATTGCAGACAATGTTTGATATGGGAGCTCAACGGAAAAATATCATTGCAAAAATTGCAGGCGCATCATCAATGCTTGATGATAAAAACCTGTTTAGAATTGGTGAAAGAAACAATACAATTGTGCGCAAGATACTTTGGAAAAACAATATTTTAATTTCAGCTGAAAACGTGGGAGGTACGATTTCTCGTACACTGATATTAGAGATGATAACGGGTAATACTTATATAAAAACGAAAGGGCAAACTTATTTGCTTACAGGTTAATCTATGGCGTTAAATATACTTTTGGTTGATGATTCAAAGATTGTTCGTTCGGTTATAGCAAAAACGTTAAAACTTGCAGATATTCGGATAAATGAACTCTATAATGCGGGTGATGGAATTGAAGCATTGAAAATTCTTAAAGATAATTGGATTGATCTCGTTTTTACGGATATAAATATGCCTGGAATGGATGGTATCCAATTGATTAACGCGATGGCAGAACAAAGTCTGCTAGAATCTATTCCGGTCATTGTAATCACGACTGAAGGCAATAAAAATAGAATAGACTCATTGAAAGAAAAAGGCATTAGCGCCTACATTCGTAAACCGTTTACACCTGAACAACTGAAGTCCGTTGTAGAAGAGATACTTGGAGAACTACCTAATTATGAAGAAAATTAAGGTATTGATTGTTGATGACTCAGCAATCGTGCGAAAAATTTTAACTCAAGAATTGTCGCGGGACAAGGATATTGAAATAGTTGGTACTGCGCCAGACCCCTATGTTGCTCGTGATAGAATTTTTAAGCTTAAACCGGATGTTATCACGTTAGATGTAGAGATGCCGCGTATGGATGGCATTACATTTTTGAAAAAATTGATGCATTTTTATCCTCTTCCTGTTATTGTCGTGTCATCACTGACGACCGCTGGAGGTGAACTGGCCATGGAAGCTTTGGAAGCAGGGGCGGTTGATGTCATGTGTAAACAAAATTCCGCATTTTCTGTCGGAGATATGTCAGTCTTGTTGATTGATAAAATTAAAGCTGCATCCCAAGTCAATATTCAAAATAGTTCAAAAATTTTGCCAGTAAATGATAAATCTGAACGGCTATCTATTACGCACACTACCAATAAAATCGTTGCAATTGGAACGTCTACCGGGGGAACTCAGACATTGCAGTATATACTGTCAAAAATGCCGGTTAACTCTCCAGGTATAATTATTGTCCAACATATGCCGGAGCATTTCACAAAAGCATTTGCCGATCGTTTAAACAAAATTTGTGCTATCGAAGTTAAAGAAGCCGAAAATAACGATACAGTTATTCCTGGAAGAGCCCTTATCGCACCCGGCAATTATCATATGGTGCTGCGTCGTTCCGGTGCAAATTACTTCGTCCAAACTAAAAGCGGTCCATTGGTGACTCGTCATCGCCCTTCAGTAAATGTACTATTCAAATCTGTATCAATGTATGCGGGGCAGAATGCCTTGGGCGTCATCATGACAGGCATGGGCTCCGATGGAGCACAGGGGTTACTTAAAATGAAGGAAAATGGAGCGACTACACTTGCTCAGGATGAGGAAAGTTGTGTTGTGTTTGGCATGCCTAAAGTTGCTATAGATTTAAAGGCGGTTGATCATATCGTATCACTGGATCAATTACCCAAGAGAATTCTTGAATTGGTCAGTAAAATCAATAAGCGTGAAAAAAAAATTGTGAATTGATTTTATTTGGCTAGTGATTTTCCAGAGTCAATCTCATTTGAAACTTAAGAATTGTCAATAGTGAATTGTCAACGACTAATTGCTAATGATTGAAACCAAAAACGAGAAAAATTATCAAGTATCAATTGGTAATTCACAACCCAAGTTTTCTCTTATATTAATCGAGACCGAGAATCGGAGGGCTCGAAAGTTACTTCTGTGAAACTTAACTTGTATTATATGTTCTCATCATGTTCAAAAAATGCGCAAGCTCGGATGGTGAAAGTAATTATGTAATCTTCTGTACGGGGTCGTCAGATTTTGACGCCTCCAATGTTATTATCACGGACATCCAGACCCAAGCTCCTTTACGGGCTGTTAAGCACCAGTGCATCTTCGGGTTACACTGCTTGCGCGAAATTATATTAAAGTTTCTTTTAGCTATTAGCAAGCCAACTACATCAGCTTGAAAGACAGCTCCTATGAAACTTAAACCGATTTTGAGGATAAATGCACGATTATCTTAATCATAATCTTACTCTTAATCTTGATCAAAAAACGGTTCGAAGTTTCCTCTTATATTAATCGAGACCGAGAATCGGAGGCCTCGAAAGTTGCTCCTTTGAAACTTAAGGGTTTTCGTACAACGGTCGCTGAGGACATCGACCCCCTCCAGAGCGTTGTTCGCGACAAACGTTTTTTTGGAGGGTCACCGTCCTCGGTGACCGCTTATGCAATTGTAAACCCAAGTTTCCTTATATATTAACCGAGGCCGTAAAACGGGCTAGATAGTCGCTCTCTTGAAACTTAAGAATGGCGTGTTATCTGAGAAAACCTACCTTCGGGTGAAATGACTTTCTTTAACTGTGTTGCCAATTTCGATCTAGGTGATATTTGTTTACCATGGACGAAGAGAATATCGATATTGTGGAGAAAGACCTCCCGGAGCTTGAAGCGTCTTTCCAGGAACTTGAAGAAGAATACCTAAAGCCATTCCTTTCAGAAGGATCTGGTCGCAAAACAATCCTGGCTGATCAAATAATTGACGAGCGAAAGAT
>JAJFLO010000394.1 GCA_021772675.1 Verrucomicrobiota bacterium
CCCGTTCCACGCAGTCGCGAGACGGAAGTTTTAACGACGCTTCAGCGAGTGTATGGCACCTATCGACTCGCTAAAGCTCATCGGAGACTTCCGCCTGAAGACGGAACTACAAACGCACGCTCCTTCAGGATAATGATTTCATTAAATATGTACTTTTATCGCAATTATAACCACTAGAATTCAAATTCCTATACGATGAACTTAACCGGCTTTGTCGGAGCTTTTTCCTACAAGAGTATAGGTTTCAGGTTTCAGGTTTCAGGTTTCAGGTTTCAGGTTTCAGGTTTCAGGTTTCAGGTTTCAGGTTTCAGGTTTCAGACGTTAAAGACATGCTAAATTTTATAATAAAGCTTGGCCATTCCAAGAATAATAATAAATGAAGGAAAATGACTTTGGACTTGACACCGAAACCTGAACACTGACACCTGAAAACTGTTACTATTTAGCAACTTAGAATACACTACCTATACTATCAGGTTAGTTTATTGAACAGCGATATCGTATGTAAAATTATTTTTGATTATAGATTTGCAGCAATATTAAGTTAAAAGATTTATAACTCCGAGCCTCTTGCAAAACTATGCCTGAGACTGTTTTTTGAAGATTTATACAAACCTGAATAATTCATAAACTTTTTATTACGAGGCATAATATCATACGATATCAATGAGTTACAAAATTATCCGTGCTCGAAATAGTTTACGATTCCTGTAGGCGGACAAAAAATCATAACTCATTGATTTCACGCAATCTAATGACTCTCACCACAAAAGTTTATGAATTATTCAGGCTAAAGGAATCCATATATAGATTTGATCCATCCAATAGAAATGGTATTATATGGATGTCAAAACAATACGCACTTGACCTCAAAGTATACTTTTAGAACAAATGGTGTTTCAAATGACCTTAGCAAAAAGACTAATTCCTTTAATATTTTTTATAGCCACTATAAGCTGTATTTATGCGGTGAACGATGGTGTAGTAACCGTATTTGCGCCGCTCCAAACCAGTCAATTATTCGAGACAAATGAAGAGGATGATTTATTTGAAGATTGTCCTACCTATGGAATCGATAACAACAGACAAATTATTTATCACAATAACTGGAGTGGTGACCAGGATTTCAACGTAATTACGAGGGTGGCTTGGAATTCCACTAGCTTATTTTTTCGATTTGACGTGACTGACGATGTACAAATAACTTACACCGAAATGGAAAAAAATAATTCCTCGAACGGAGATAACATTCGGGTAAATATGGCACATTTCACCTGTGGTCCAGACCGTACCAATCAAGAGTGGGCTATTTTGCTGTACCCAAATGTTGAAGAAGGAATTTGCAGCTGGAGAATCGAGACATCTTCAAAAGAATTACAACGAAAAATTGGAAAACTGAAGACAAAACTAATCACAACTTTTGACGGTTATTCAATCATTCTACAGTTACCCTATAATGACTGGGATGATTTACCCAGAAATGGTGGCCTTTCCAGACTACAAATCGAATTTAATGATGCAGATGAAAAACACAAAATCAATCATAAGTTTGTATTATTCCCAATGAACAGAGAAATCAAAAGTTTGGGTACAAGAAATTCAACATTTGGTAATATCCATTTTGTAAACGACACCTTTGTGACGGTGTATCCCAAAGAGGTTATTTATACCCAAAATACGGGTACTTTTTTAGTTGATTTCGGAAATTTTTCTGAAAGTGATATTTCTGCGACAGTTTATCTTGAAGATATGAAAACCGGAGAAGAATTGTCCGTTGATAGTGAGCCATTTTATATTGAGGTTGACATGCCTGCAAATTCATTTGAACAAGGTGTCCCGGTTGAATTTGATTTTTCTGGTATGGAATCAGGTAAATTTAATGTAAAAGCTAAAACGGATGTATTCCTCGACAGTGCTGAATTTTCCATAAAATATAGCAACAAAAGCGGTTTAACTTATTGTCAAAAATTAATTGAACGCCGTAGACACGGAACACAAAGACGGTTAGAGGTTGCCAACAATCCTGCGCTTGCAAAGGAGACATTTAGTTATATGGCAGGCGGAGGTGAGGTATTGTGGAATTTGGGAAAATACGATGCCTCATCTCAAGAGTTTCCTCAATATGTACGAAATTTTGGCGAGCATAAAATTGATATTTCTACAGCTAAACTGAGAGATGTACCCTGGGCAATTTTTGGAGGAATGAGTACACTGGATGGCATGAATGAACCATTAATTCTCGACTTTAGTAATACAAAATTTGATTCTGTTGCACCATTAACTCCAGATTCGCCATTGTATGGTAATAAGAGTGTTCCTTCAAAAGCGGAAAGGAATCGATATAAATACTTGCTCCTTGTCGGAATAACAACCAGATTTATTGATGCCGACAGCATTCCGGAAATACTCATTCGCTCAGGTTCAAGGACACTGATAGAAGAGAAAATCATGCCCAAAGATCATGGGGATTTTGGGAAACGACATGCATATGTATTTAGAATTTGGCTAAGTAGCTTGAGTAATCAGATTAGCATTGAAAATCCATCCAGGTTTGGCCCCCGGTTTGAAATTGATTTTATTTCAATATTAGGAGGCAAAAATGATAGTAAAAAACCAGAGCAACAGTCATCAATTCGGTTTTCAGGAACCCCGGAAGCCGAATTATTTTCTAAAATGTGCTCTACGTCATTGTTTTTTATGAAAAATTATCTTGTTGATATTGATGGCGTGCCTTATTCAAGCTTGCCCGGAGGTAGCCATACCTCCTTGAGTTTGAAGGACTGGGGTTTACTTATGTCAGAATTATCGATTTGGGCATGTTTAGATCAAGCATCATTACTGGCACGACAAGCGCCTCTATATCTTGGAACATTTATATTTGGCAATAAGAAGGATCATATTGAATTGGGGGATGCTTCAATTATAACCGGAATTAATAATACATGGAGAAAGTTAGGAAAACCAAACGACTTTATTAGCCCTCTATGGTTAAATGCAATTCATCGTCCCCTCGTTAAAATGCTTAAAGAAATGGAAACAAATCCTCTTGGATTGGTAAATAGCCATGGCGAATTTGGCAGCAGTGATATTGAAAACCCCGCGGCAACTATACCAATGTACTTCGCGCTTCAAGCAGGGATAGGATCAGCAGTTGAACTCGCACGAGATGGTGGCTACGCTGAAAATGCGCAAAGCTGGAAACTGGCAAGTGACCGGTACAAGATTAAATTTAACAACCATCTTGTTTCTCCTGACAATCAAATTCAGTTAGTCTCTCAGAAAAGGTATCCAGAGGCTTGGGGAATTAAGGAACAGATTGGAATCGTATCACTGTTGCCCAAAAACGCCTGGCTATATGGTCGTTACGAAAATGAAAAACCAATGCTTTACAACGGGAACATCCGAGTTTTTGATACTCCTTATTTACTCTCGGGCATATCATTTTGGAGTGATTACAGTGGATTTTTGTTAGATGAGGATACCTTGGCGCAACTCCAGGCATCCAGTGATTTCATTTTTAGTTTTTCACCTTTATTTCGTCAATCATCATGGAGTAAATTTAGCGTTTTAGAATACAATTCCAGCCTACCACAATTATGGACGGTGACCGCCAATTTATTATTAGATAATATCCCGATGGCGTCGAATAGCCTAAACAGTTATATCAAATATAGTTTTGACGAATTTATACCGCTACCCAGCCATTCTGATATTGAAATAAGTCCATATACGTTTGAGGACAATTTATCTGTAGCTGGAAATGGTGACAATAATGGAAACGTGGGTGACGATCTTACCATTTCTAATGGAGTGAATGGTCTTAGGATTGCACGAATCATTGCGGGTATAGACGATTTTGATCCGGCATCAAGTTTAAAACTTATCCCTCGTTTGCCGAAGGATTGGGAGAAAGTTGAAGTAAAGAACTGGCTAATAAATACAAATTCTACACCGAATTTGGCAAAAATTGATTATTCATATGAAAAATCGACTGGAAATCGATTTATCATAATGCTTGATTCATCTGAAAAATTGAGTGAAATACTCGTTCGTGTCGGTCCATTTCCGGCAAAAATTCGTAAAGTCCGGTTCACTGGAGAAGGACAGCGTAAAGATGTTAACACCGTTCGTCATGGAATAAATTCGTGGGCATTTACAACATTAAAAAAAGTAAAATCATTTAGGATTGCGGCCCAGGCAATCATCTATTAAATCAAGAATCCTGCGCCACTTCACTAATTATCGCTAATTCGCCATTGATTTTTCTGAACTTCCCACCAAAGTTAACTGATTTTCTTCAATCTATCCATGATTGTGAATTTTTCGTCATTCGGTGAATAGATATTATTATTCAATGGCATAATTTTATAAAGATTCATTGTTTCTAAAATGACAAAGAGGATGGCAACGTCCTCCGTTACAATACAAAGTGTTTCTATATTGATTTGAGTGTAGCTCCAATACTTGAGCAATATATGATATTTTCCCTAAGGTGGATTCGTGAGACGGTTGAACTTTAAAACCATGTGAAAAAATTCGATCAACATTTTCACATGCATCCAATTGACTCGAATTCAACGAACTAATTGGTGTGAATGATTTACAAAACTATATAATGGCGATTTTATATTATGAGTTCTACTGCTATTAAAACTAAGGTTGTATTCGTTTGTACTGGCAACATATGCAGAAGTCCCATGGCAGAGGCATATTTTAGACATAGATGCACTAGTGATAGTTTAATTGATATAGATAGCCAGTCTGCCGGTGTATATGCAAGCCATGGTCAGCCTCCGAGTATATTGGCCCAGGAAGTACTAAATAAAAAAAATATTTCCTGGAAAGGGCAAGTAAGTTCACCGTTAACCTTAGAAATAGTCGAATCAGCAGATTTCATTGTCGCTATGTCAAAGATGCATGATGAACAAATAAGGATACTATTCCCAGATTCAAGTAGCAAAATTTCCACATTAATGAGCCATGTCGGATTAGAAGAGGATATTGAAGATCCATATGGTGGCACAATGACAATTTATGAAGATTGTTTTAATAAGATGCATCCGGCGTTAGATGCACTATTACAGAAGATAATTGACTATTCAAAGGGAAATTAATAAATGAGAAACGTAATCGATTTTACAAAAAATTCCTACAAAATGATCATTGGATCTGATCATGGAGGTTGGGATTTAAAAAATAAAATATTTAATCATCTCACGACAAAAGGAATGGACATAGAAGATGTCGGTCCGTCAGTATATGATGTCAATGATGATTACCCTGATTACGCGAATATACTTGCAACGAAGATCTCTTCCGGAGCTGTTGATTGTGGTATACTGATTTGCAAATCAGGTATCGGTATGTGTATAAATGCAAATCGATATCGATATGTTCGTGCCGCTCTTGTTAATTCGAAATCGGCAACAGCAATGAGTCGGGAACATAATAACGCAAATGTACTGGTGATAGGCAGCCATAATAAATCAAATGAAGAAATACTTGATATTATTGACCTGTGGTTGAAAACCCCGTTTAGTGAGGAAAAACGTCATGAACGTCGTATAAATAAAATAGAAATAGGCCCAGATAATAATTTAACTACGATTCAAGATGTTGATCCTGAAATTGCCGGATATATAAGAGAGGAAACGACAAGACAAAGCGAAATATTGGAACTGATTGCTTCTGAAAACATCGTTTCACCAGCAGTTCAGGCTGCCCAAGGGTCATGTCTTACCAATAAATATGCTGAAGGCTATCCGGGTAAACGTTACTATGATGGGTGCGATTTCGTCGATAAAATTGAACACACAGCGATTGAACGGGTAAAAAAAATCTTTGGTGCCGAAAGCGCAAATGTTCAACCCCACTCTGGAAGTCAGGCAAACATGGCTGTTTATTTTGCGTTATTAGAGCCCGGCGACAAAGTCCTGGCAATGGATCTCGCACATGGGGGCCACCTTACCCACGGACATAAAATCAATTTCAGCGGCAGATATTATGATTTTGTGGGTTATGGAGTCAATGATAAAACAGAATATTTGGATTATGACAACATCGAAGCATTGGCATTGGAAAACAAGCCCAAGATGATACTTGCAGGGGCAAGTGCGTATCCCCGAATCATTGATTTTCCAAGGTTAAGAGAAATTGCGGATAAAGTTGGTGCTTTTTTTATGGTTGACATGGCGCATTTTGCCGGGCTGGTGGCAGCTGGAATCCACCCAAGCCCAATTCCGTATGCAGATGTTGTAACGTCAACCACACATAAAACATTGCGTGGTCCCAGAGGCGGTCTTATTTTATGTAAAGAGAGGTATTTAAAGAAAATAAACTCACAAATTTTTCCCGGTATTCAGGGTGGCCCGTTGATGCATGTTATCGCAGCAAAAGCAATTTGCTTTAAGGAAGCAATGACAGATGAATTTAAGCAATATCAGACCCAAATTGTAAAAAATGCAAAAGTGATGGCTGATGAATTGGCAAACCATGGGTTTCGTATCGTATCTGGCGGAACAGACAATCATTTGATGTTAGTCGATTTGCGCCCTTTACATACAACTGGTAAAAAAGCTGCATCGGCGCTTGATAAAGCAGGGATTACGGTAAATAAAAATTTAATCCCATTCGACCCTGAAAAACCGTTTGTAACGAGTGGATTAAGAATAGGAACACCCGCAGTGACCACCCGCGGCTTGAAGGAGCCTCAAATGAAATTAATTGCGGATTGGATCTATACGGTCGTCAAAAACATCGACGATGAAGAAATATTTACCAACGTTCGAAATCAAGTGAAAAAATTGACCAAGCAGTTTCCCATTCCAACGATCTAACCATGGTATTGGCCGTCTCCTGTGCCTAAATAATCACCATTTACCATTAATAAACAAAGAAAGAAGATATTCCAAATGTATCAAAAATCATTGATCATATTAAAACCTGATGCATTGCAACGCCGCTTAGTTGGTAGAATAATCCAGCGATTTGAGAATGCCGGATTAAAAATTCATGCAATGAAGTTTGCAAAAATGTCAACGGAAAAATCCAGGCAACATTACGCAGAACACATCGATAGACCTTTTTACAAATCATTGGAAAACTACGTTACATCAAATCCAATCATCGTTTTTATTCTCGGTGGCAATTACGCAATAGATAAGATTAGATTGATGATTGGGAATACTATGCCAGCAAAAGCGTTACCCGGAACGATTCGTGGAGATTTTGCTCATCAGCAAAGGACAGATATACCTAGCGATGAAACGCAGCAACCACTGATGAATCTGATTCATGCATCTGCTTCACCTGATGAAGCAAAAAATGAAATCAATATTTGGTTTGCACCGAATGAAATCAATGATTATTCTGTGGTAGACGATGCATTCCATGGGTCATGAATTTCCAGATAATAATTGAGAAGGCCGAAACCTATGTAACAGATATAATAAAGGAACAAAGGCATTCTCCAGTCGATATATGTGCCAAATCATGTCTATTTGTCCTTTCTAGAGTTTTTCGTACTTTAGTACAGCTTCGCATTACCATTTACAAAGACCGTATTTTTCGATATCACACACTGGGCTGTTTAGTCGTTAGCGTTGGGAATCTTACAGTAGGGGGAACCGGAAAAACTCCGGTTGTTGAAGTTTTTTCAAAAACACTGGCAACAAAAGGGCGAAAAGTTGCCATACTAAGCCGTGGCTATCGAAATAAAGGCAAACCATTTTTCGAAAAAATTGCTGACTTTGTATTCAAACGTAATAAGGATATCCCTCCAAGAATCGTGTCTGATGGAAAAAGTTTGTTACTTAACTCCGAAATGGCCGGTGATGAACCGTATATGCTAGCAACCAATTTAAAAGATGTCGTTATACTGGTTGATAAAGATCGTGTAAAAAGCGGGCGCTTTGCTATAAACGAATTCGATGCAGACACTCTGATATTAGACGACGGTTTTCAATACCTACCATTAAAGCCAAAATTAAATATCTTACTAATTGATTCGACCAATCCTTTTGATAATCACCATCTACTTCCTAGAGGATTACTAAGGGAACCGATCAAAAATATTCAAAGAGCAGATTATATTTTCCTAACAAAATCTTCGGGTGGAAAACACTTACATCATTTCAAACGTTTTTTGAAAAAACACAATCATCGTGCGGAAATTATTGAATGTACTCATAAACCCCAGTATTTAAAAGACATTTATTCAAAACAGAAATTTGATCTTGCCTATTTAGATGGAAAGAGAATTGCATCCATCTCAGGAATTGCAGCACCCGAAGGTTTCGAAAAATTTCTGTCAGGCTTTGGAGGAGACCTAGTTTATAAAGAACGATTTGCTGACCATCACAGATATACACAACAAGAAATTATAGACTTTATTAACGCTGCATTGAAAAATAATGCGGAGCTCATTGTCACGACTGAAAAGGATGCAGTCCGATTTCCAATGCTGGATAGAAGAGATTTACAAATCGTTCTTATGCGTGTTGAAATTGATATATTAAGTGGGCATGAGAATTTTAACGAATGTATTTCACGCATTTGCTTCTCTCAAAATACAAGTGTAGTCTAGCAGTCTGTCGGACTTTGGAGGAATCTACTGCGAAAATCGCATTCTTGCCCCATTTTTGTCCAAACTATCGTCGAATATCGCAATATGTTCCTCGAATTTGGACAAAAATAATCTCAATTTGACGATTTTCTCGCGACGATTTCCAAAGTCGGACAGACTGCTAGGGATTCATTACAAGAAGTAAATATTATCTTGTTAAAAAGAAACGGAAACGTCTCCGCCTAATTTTTCGGGTTTTTCGACTAAAACTAATCCAGCATTTTTGTTCCAATCGCGGTTCCAATCTCGGAACAACAATGGATTTGTAGACTCTCCCCAGGAATGCATATCCAATATCATCAATTCGTCCTGAGATGTCAGGTAAACATCGATAACGATGTCTTTCTGCTGCAATTGATTGATGATAATTTTTGTAAATTTATATATTTTCCTTTGGAGAAAATCTCGGCGTCTACAAAGTTTTGGATGATGTTTGGCTAAATTTTTTTGCGATACCCCGACGATCTCACCCTCTTTAACAAAAATTCTAAATTCGCGAGAATGGTCCATTCTTCTATACGGATGAACACATATCATTTTTGTTTTATTATCGATAAACGCCTTTTTTACTTTCTCACTCTGGGCAAGTATTTCCCAACCAATTTTACCAGAATTGATCGCACCCTTTCTTTTTTGATATAAAGAAGAATCGGTTGGAGCACAGTAGTCGGCATGAATAAAGCTGCTGCCACGGAATCGACTTACTGCTAAGTCAATTTTCCTGATAATTTTCCTGGATACATTTGAAGAAAAATCGGATGTCTTGAATAACCCAATCTCATCTTCATCCAATTGAATAAATAGTGTTGGAAACGTATAAAGCGCTAAAGATAAATACCAGTCACTGACACAATACACTTTGGATGTCCTTTAAGGTTGAATTCTACTCATGGAGTTAAATCTCTGCAGTCTCTCCGTACAGAGGAAGATTGTCGAAATGCATTTTAACAATTACATATAGATGCAATACGAATAATATCTATCTTTCACCTAAAGCCGTGAAAGAGTAGGAATTGATGTGAGTGGTGCTTGGAAGAATTATATGTTATAAAAACCGTAAGCATCTCGTGGCAAATTGAACCAAATTGCAATATTTTAAGCCCTAAGATTGTACCGAATCCCCTACTTTTTACAAATTTAGATCTGAAGTAACGTTTTGAAAAATCTCTACGTTAATGAAATCGAGTACGATAGCTAATCCTTTAGAAAAAACAATGTTGCATTAAAATTGAATTGCAGATGCTCACATGCTGAATAATATATAACACTCAAGTTTTGCAGTTCATTTTTGAGGTGGACCTCATGCTGCCAAGCGTTCATTTCGATGCTCGTCAGGTAATGCTTGGTCGGTTCCATTTGTGGCATACAATATCAAAGATTCACCGAGCATTGTTCTAAACATTC
>JAJFLO010000395.1 GCA_021772675.1 Verrucomicrobiota bacterium
TGATTTAATCCGGATGAACGTGAAAATTTATATAGTGGTTTATTATAAAACCCTCCATCTAAATGTCTATAAGCGAGAGGGTTTTATAACAAACCACTATATAAAATGACTCAAAATCAGGGTGTAAAATGCGAAATAACAGCATCGTATTGGTATATGGTGACTAAACGATTTGGTATAGAATCTGTGGCGTCGATATCGGAGGTTAGCAGTTTATTTAATATGTCATAGTCATAATTCTGGACAAAGGTGTTGGGTGTACCATTGGCAAGTATAACGTTATTATTGATATCAAATTGAGGTTTGAAGTCGATTAGATCCGGAATTTTGTTTTCTTTTATGGTTTGCACGATGTTGTTATTGGCATCATAAATCGTATCGGTGTTATAGCTGTACGGGGCAGGTTCAATGACGCGAATGATCTGGTTGAGTTCATTATAAATATTCGTCCAGGTATTGCCTCTGGGATCAGTAAATTCTGTGAGATTTCCGACTGGGTCACGTTGGTACTGGGTGGTGAGTGATGCAAATGGAATGCTGTCGGCAGTTGCCAACCGTTGGGTCACAGCGGGTAATTCTCTATTATCTTCAATGGATGACTGTAAATATCCATTCCCGGACCGAAGTTCGGTCACGTCATTGGTGTTTCCATCACCATTCGGGTCTGTCGCCGGAAAATACTGATAATCCGAAACATTGCCAACCGGATCCATGGTATATAACAGGAGGCCATTATCGTCATAGGCAAATGCTGTTTTAATTTCCTGGGTAGTATCGCCTTCCTCGATTGCCTGATGGGAACCCGAAATCAGTGTTACATTTGGCTGGATTAAAAGGACGTGATTACCATTGATCTGGTCAGTGCGTCCATCGCCATTCAAATCACCTTGACCTAAGATTGTCACAGAGCCGGCGGCGAGTCCAAGTGCCTGTTCAATCTGGCTTTCGTTAAAATCAATTATGTCTTTTACCTGCTGCAGTGTTAATCCAAACTTGTCGGCTAACCGTTGTTTATGGATGTCGTTGTCCGGGCCTTCCTGGTAGTCGAAAATATATTGTGTGGCGTATCGTATGGGCGAGACAACACCGCCATTTTGTGGGGTAAAGTTGGCGGCATAGGCGCGTGCATCCATTCTTAAACAGGGCTGGTTATAAAACGGATCATAGACGAATTGCTGCTCAAGCTGCACCTGATCACCCCCACGATCATCGGGTATGTGAATTGATTGGAGCAGGTTACCTCGTTGCCGCAGGTCCGGGTTTGTTGAGTCGAAGGTCATTTGCCAACGATCAACGATTCGGGAAAAAACGACATTGTTACGTCTGAGTGAATCGGCGGCATGCTTAATTATTATCATCCCCAAATCTGCATAGTTTTTTCCCGTCAGAACAGAGTGATTTATTTTTAAATTTCACAGATGAACTGCGTGAAAATCAGAGCATTTTTAGTAAAATCCAGGTTAAAATTACCGGTCGGATGAAAATCCGGCTAAATTAAGAACTCTCAACTCCGATCAGTCGACTAACGCCAGCCTTAAAACACAAAATTTCACCCCCGAAAACCAACGGATGAGTTTTTTGACCATACGACTACATCATCTGATGCTTGTATAGGATTTCACATTATTGCCATATTATCTGATTGATCTTCGTTTTGAATGTAGAATTCAATATCGCTAATTCCTCCCGAACCTTCACAATCAGAAGCAAAATGAAAATGTCGAGATTTATCAGATTTCATACTATTTAGCAATTGGATGATTAAGTCGATCTCGTCTGCTTTTAATCCGATTCCTACATCAAACCAGCCCGTTTTTAGGTCCTCAATATCAACATACATAAGACTTTCCTTATTCTATGGACATGGTGGTCATTGCGGTGACCCTGATTCCTCTCTATATTAATAGTCTCAATATATACCAGAGAAAAAGCCTATTTCTTGCCTAAAATGTCGGCTTCCAGACAAAGTCACCTCCATAATCAATATAACCGTAATTATCGCCGATTTTAACCTCGGCAAGACCGCCGTCGAAGTTATATGCACCATTGTACTGTGGATCGATAACCCATTGCCCTTGATTATTTATAAAACCACATTTTTTTTTATAAAAAACCGCAGCTAACCCTTCCGAAAAACTAGGCATCGAATCAAATTTCGGTTCGACAACAATTTCCCCTTTAAGATTGATTACGCCATACTTTTTGTCATCAACACAGAACCAGGTTAATCCATCCCTAAATGATCCGCATTCCCATCTGAGAGATTGAACAATATCTCCATTTACATCGATTACTACACTTTTACCGTTTAAAACCATACTCGCATATCCTTCGGAAAAGTGTCCCATATAATCGAATTGGGGAGGAATTACAAATTTGAATGTTTTATCCAAAAAACCGATTTTTTCGTTCTTCCGAAATGCGCTTCCTCTACCTTCACAAAATGTATCTGCATTTACAAATCCGTCCTTGGTTGTTTGCTGACCGCGTTCATCAGTATAGAATGCTTGCTCATCATGCATCTTAACAACGGCAAATCCTTCCTGAAATGGATAAACATATTTATATTGAGGGTTTATAACAGTTTCACCAAATTTATCAATAAAACCCCAGTTTTGCTCTAATGCAATTCCAGCTTTTCCTTCTGAAAACGAATCCGCATCATCGTACTTTAATCCAATTATAATCTCACCAGTGTTATCAATAAAACCGTATTTCTCATCTATTTGAACCGCAGCCATCCCCTCACAAAATTCATTCACTAGGTGATAGAGAGGTTCGATAACAACGTCTCCATTTGCATTGATAAATCCTTTTAAGTTGTTTACTGATATTTGATATAATTTCCGGTGATTCATGTGTAAGTTCAACTTATAGGTTGTGGCATCCATACCACGGGTTCTCAATTACCCCATATGGAGTAATTAGTGTCGGTGAATCATGAAATTCTTCGGCGAGTATTTGGTCCATAGTTAAATCGCTGTTTCTCCATCTTGCAAAACGCTCCAAATCCTCTAAAATACCAGGTATAAAACTCAAGCCATTTAATAACCCAGTAAATAATCTAGATGCAGGGAACCTTAGTCTCGATCGCAATTCTCTTCCAAAACTCCGTTGTCTTTCTCTAATCTCATTGAGATAATTTTGGATGTTAGGATTTGTAGAAGTTCGAACTCTTCGTATTAGTTCTCTTGCGTGATCAGGAGTTAAATCTCTCGATCTAATACCGAGGCTACGTATATAATTCTCCGCTGTTTCTCGTATCGCAGCATTATAAGCACGATGCCCCCTCGTATAACCATGTTCAGGGTCGGCCATTCTGGCTTGATCAAATATCCTTTGTACTTCGGAGCTGAAACCAATTGGATTTGCTCGATTAGAATTCCATACCGCTTGTGGAATTATATGGTGAGAACCAGGGCTTGCAAGGCCAAGAGGATCGGTCGCCAGCCACATGGCAAAATAGCCTGCATAGAGATTCAATCCATCTCGATATCCAATCGGGTCTCTTGTCAGGAAACGACCCTGGTCTGAGGAATAGTATCTGTTTTTATAATAATAAAGGTCGGATTCTGCATCGTATCGTTGGCTGGTATAAGTGAACTCCCCTTCGACTGCGCTCAGGGTAAGTTGATTAAAGCTCGGATCGAAGATTGTCCTTTTTCCGTATGGATCGTATTGATAGTGCTCTAGAACAGCGCCGCTTTCGTCGGTGACGGCAAAGATAGAGAATAGTGTGTTGTGATGCTGAAACTGTCTGCCTGATCCAGCGCTGTTGTTTAGTTCGGCGATAGAGCCTCCAGATTGTCGATCGTCCCTTACCACAAGTTCGTCGTGATAGGTTGCACCCCATACATACTGATATTTCAAGGATTCATTAGCGCCGTCAAAATCATGTTCTTCACAGACTCGCCAACCGGAATAGTAAAAGTCTGTGCCGCCGTCTAATGAACCTGAGTTGGTAACGACTTTACGCATCCGTCTGTTTTGGCAGTCGTATGTATAAGTAGCGATCAAGGCATCGTCAGAATTTCGGGTGACTGTACGGAGCCGATTCAATGCATCCCATTGATACAGTAATCGGTCATCAGTAATCAAGTTGCCAGTAGGATCATAGTCAAAACTTTCACTGCCTTCGCTGGCAATTTCATTGAAATTGGTATGCTGTCGGGATTCGGTTTGAGAAATTGCACCTTCACGCAAGACCATGTCTTGTTTCCAGTTACCCACGCCGTCGAACTTCCAATCGCGGGTCTGTAATGTATTGGTGGTGGCTGTTGGAGTTGTGATGGCAGTACTGCCTGCATTGAGTGTGCCTCGCCTAAAATCAATTAGCCGATATGCCGAGTCGTAGGCATAAAGTTCAGAATTCACCGGATCATGCAACTTGCATTCATTCACCTTATTGTCCTCCGCGTCGAAGTCGCGTTTAAATCCAGCTGCAATCTTGTTGCAGTGGTGTCTTTTTTTGTTTTTTTCATCTAAAAACAACGATTATTGCCAGAATACTTAATACTAAAGACCTGATCCTAATTCGTTCTCTTGGGGATGCTAACAATGGCCAAGCCCCCGACTTAACCGGGGTGGGTGTTATGACTCGGTCTTGTTTATCCATTGGTCTGGGTAGATACGAATCTTAGTCAGGACTACTATCTCCTTTCTTCCTAGGTCGTCGTACGGAAAATAAATGCAAGAGTTGTGCTTTTGCTCTAAGAAATTGATAAAACCGATTCCCGGTCGTAGCTTTCTTGATAATGCCAGATCAGTAAGTGTTGGAAGACATTGGTCTGCGACTAGCATTTCGAGATTGTTAGCTTCACACATGAGAATGAATATCCCTCCATCTTGCCAAGTGTACCCCTTTGGAGTCGATTGAATTGATTCCATGCATTTAACAGCTACATAGATTTCTGATTTAGCGAAAAGTTGCCAACCTTCTTGATTTCGTTTAGAATATGTGAATTTTGCCCGAGTAATGCTTGGTTCATTCATACGCCAACTAGTTACCCAATATGGCTTTGCACCTATTGATAGAACTACATTTTTAAGAATCCAGTTTATATTCCGTTCTTCTTTTCCAGTCGATGATGATAATTTCCAGAAAAAACGATATCGATTTATCGGTATATTCAGGTTTTTCGCCATACAAATCCTTCCTGAACTTTCTTCTAACTGCTGTATAAATTCATTGGGCTGCATAGGAATTTCCATAGTATATTTCATATTTTTTACTACCTATTTGTTCCGGGATCGTGGTCACTTGGATATGTATGATGTGTAGTACCACCTTCAGGCGAATCAACTCCATAATGAGGAGGTATAGTATCACCATCTGGAAAGCGATGGCCATATCGATCATGGTGTACAGATCTTCCTGTGCCTGGATATCGAATGATAGTTCTTTCACCCGGATCGCCTTCGGGAGATTGTGACCCGGGAGCTAAAGGTTCATTTGGCAATCGCTCTCGGTCCCCATGACGGCCCATACCCGCTTCTCTTTCTGCTGCGCGCCGAGCAGCTCGTTCCGAAGAATGCTCAACAATATCTGGTTCTCCAGCTGGATTTGTTGTGCACTGTCCTTCACCACCATCGTCATCATCAAGTTCTCCAATTATCATTGCAATTATCATCGCAATTATTACATCGGATGTTGATTCTGCGTCAACAATGCGTTGAGCTTCTGGACCGCTTATAAATTGAAGGTCAAATTCTGGAGCTCCAAACATTCTGCGCCACCACGGATTGCTTATTACAATTATACTTCCGCCTACTGTTGCGATGTCTCTTAAACCTAAGGGATCAAAATAATAGGTGGGTCTATTCTTAACATATCCGTATAGATTAACTCCCGCTCTATACCCAATTGGATCCCTGGAAATAAACCGTCCCTGCTCGCTGCTGTAATATCTGTTTTTCTGTATTACGATGCAAAAATCGCCTTTAAAGAGGGTTTTTTCTGTACGTTTAGTTCGCATACACGGTGTAAAAGGGATGATATGGCTTTTTTCAGGACTATGCCTAATTGTGTTTTCAGCTAAAGAAGGGAAGGGAATGATAGCTTTTTCTGCTAAAGGGACCTGTTGTTCTTTAGGGTATTGCTGATCCTCGTGCAAAGAAGGTGCTACAAGGAAAAGGTGCGAAGATGGAGGTTCAACAGTTTTTAGTGCCAGTGCGGTATGCATAAAAGGCGAATAATCCCTTACATATTTATGTTAAATAGCTAAGGGATAAAGTAATCGTCTTGACGATTTCAACAAGAAGGTAAATGAAATTATTGGATTCGATGGTTGTATTATCCTCAATCATGTTCACGTATCCCGTTCACGGGGGTGGCACTTGACATGAGTTTTTTTGAGGTCGATAATGGTGAGCTGGGTGTATGCTTTCAGTGTTTCCAGAGTATCGTGACCAAGGATTTCTTTAACGTGATAGAGATCGGCACCGCCCCGAATCAGCTCAGTAGTGCAACTTCTCCGGAACGTATGTGGTGTGACATTCACGGTCATATTGGCATTATCGGCGTAAAAATGAACGAGTTTACGTAATGTAAAATAAGGCAACCTGGCGCCATTATGATTCAAAAATAACGCTGTTTCTTCACGGTTGCGAACCAGAAAGGAACGAACGGCTACGATATAGCTTTCAAGATAACGGCAAGCGGTGGCACCGATTGGAACGATGCGTTCTTTTCGCCCTTTTCCCATCACTCGTACAGTTCTTTCTTTTAGATTGATATCACTGATATTCAAACCGAGTAATTCCCCGGCTCGAATGCCGCCGGAATACAACAGTTCCACCATAGCTCGATCCCGATGGCCGGTTGGTGTCGTGGTATTAATCTGACGGAGCAGTTGCTTAGTCTGGGTATGAGTCAGGACGCTACCGGGCAGCATCTTAGGTTCTTTGACATAAACCAGATAATCGATCAACCGGCGCTGAATGAATCCGTGACGGAGGAGGTATTTGAAGTATCCACGGACATTCTCGATTCTCTTGTTGATACTCTTGGGGTGTAACGGTCGTCCTTTGGTTGTGCGATGGGCATTGAGATGATTCAGCCATTCTTCAAGTTGATGTTGCCGGATCTTGTCAGCGGTTTCGACAAAGAAGTAATCCTTCAGATATCGCAAAAAAGCGATAACATTGAAGTGTGCGGTGCGGATGGAATAGTGACTGTAATTTAGTGATCGGATAGAATCAAGATAGTTATTAAGTAAATCAATTAGGGATGTCATTTTTATCTGGCTACCTTACTGTTTTTGTGTGTTTTCTTCAGATCGGTTATGGTTAACCGGAGATACTGGCCAAGATGCTTTAAGTCAGCATGGCCAAGGAGCATTTGAATTTGCACAGGGTGAGCGCCATTCTGAAGCATATGGGTAGCACAGGCACGGCGCAAGGAATGGGGGCTGATGGATTGTTTGGACTTTACTTTTTTTCCGTAATTTCGAATCATTACGCTAATGGCTTGGGAAAATAGTTTTCGTTTGTGTATTCCGATCCATAATCCCTGTTCATTAATGTTATTGTCAAGCAAACGAGTTCTGGCTGTTCTCATGTAGGTTTCTATCCAGTAAATAGCGTGTTTTCCTAAAGGAACAATGCGTTCTTTGCGGCCTTTGCCCAGAATACGCAAAGTCTGATTTTTAAGATTGGGATCGAAGAGGGTTAAGCGGGTCAGCTCTTCAAGCCTGGCTCCGGTGCAGTAGGCAACTTCAAGTATTGCTCGATCACGGATACCTACGTGTCTGGTAGTGTCGGGCAGGGTTAAGAGTTTGGTAATTTCTTTTATGGTCGGTACTTTGGGTAATCTTCGTTCAGGTTTGGAAACAATAAGAGCATTGGCAGGGTTGATAAACAGATGTCCGTTGTCTTCGAGATAACGGAAGAATTGGCGAACACTACGCATATAAAGTTCAATGGACACTCCGGAAAAATTACAGTCAACGAGTTGTTTTCGATACCGTTCGAGATCGGATTGGGTGACATCTTGGATCCGGGAGATATGATTTTCCTCTAAATAGGAGAGAAAACGATTCAGAGGACATCGGTAGGTTTGGATAGTCTTTTGGCTGTATTTCTTAACTGTGAGATGGTGGAGCCATTCGTCAGCGAGCTGTTTTATATTATCACTATGACCGCTGTTATTATTCATATATATAAGCTTTTTCTTTGATTTTAGTTGATTAAACTGTAAGTGACTTAAATTAAAATAGTTATAGTTTTTTAATGCCTTGAATACCCCTTGAATACCCCTTGAATACGGTATGAATGCACCTTGAATACGCATGAATACATCAACTTTTGGGTTGATCTTGTTGGTACTCTTTGGTGATTTCATCGATGGATTTCAGGCCGGGAATGAATTTGCCGCCGTCTTTGCCTTGTCCTTCGTAAAGCAATCGGTAATGCTGAAGGCTGTTATTGCGTCCGCTTTCAACGATGACATATTCCATGTCAATGAGTTCTTTCAGATAGATATGTAACCGGGTATTCGTCCACCCGGTAAATTCCCGAATATCTCGACGGGTGAAGGCGATTCGAGTTTGTGACGGAACATTTTCGTGATCGTCTTCTTGGAGTTTGCAAAATCGTTTCTCAACAAAATCGTCTAAAAGGATAAGCAGTTCCCTGCCCGGTGCGCTTAGTTCGTCGAGACTTTTACCAAGTATTTGGTTGGTCAACTCATTGGCGATGCGAATATCGTCCAGGTTTGCTTCGATGTAGAACACGGTCTTTTCTCCGCGTTTTAACGTCTTGATTGTCTTGGTCATCTGTCGGAGAAAAGCAACTGCAGCGATTAAGTTTAGGTATTTGGGTTGATCTCTGCGACTTTGGAGGCGGTCATCACTGTAGCCGAGATAATCGGCATATGGATTGACCACAGCCAATGGTTTAAGCAGTCTCTGAAAGTTTTGATGTTTTCTTGTGATTGACTCTTGTTTGGTGTTGCCGGAGAACCCGTTAATACTATGGCGTTGTCGCTGAAATGAGAGTATCGCCCGAGTTTGTTCCCTGCATTCGTCAATGCTTGTTACCCAAAAACGGCTTTTAGTTTCGCTGTCGGTATTCGGATCGGTAGTCGTGAGGAAAACAACGGTTGGACCTTCAACACGGTTTTCCATGGTCGTCATACGACCGGTAAGGACATCCTTGATCGTTGCTTCTATCCTATGTTTACCACTTTAAAAAGTTAAAGTACTCCCTAAGAATAAGATAACAAAATATTTAAAACATTTATTATACGTAATTCGTGGCTTTATTCACTTTGTCTAATATTTTGCGATTTAGCAAGTTCGGTAATCCAA
>JAJFLO010000396.1 GCA_021772675.1 Verrucomicrobiota bacterium
GATTTAATCCGGATGAACGTGAAAATTTATATAGTGGTTTATTATAAAACCCTCCATCTAAATGTCTATAAGCGAGAGGGTTTTATAACAAACCACTATATAAAATGACTCAAAATCAGGGTGTAAAATGCGAAATAACACTCCGACATTTTAAGTAACCATGACGGACAAGCTGAAGACACGAAATAAAATTAAATAACATTTACGATCCTTCCCGTCTTCGTTCGAATTACTTCGACGGGACAGGCTAACCATTTTGATTTGACAAGTGGCTTATACGCTTGAATCAAGCGTCTTTGGAGTACGGTGACTTGGCACCGCTTTCATTTACTACAGAGTGGTAGAAAGGATTACTGCACCACTCGATAAACAGCCAACTCCTATTTGCTCCACAAATTTATAAAGCGCAGCCGGGTCCTGCGCACTCCAAAGTGCTTAATGCACTGGACATAATGTAATATGAAATTTTTAGAATTATTATTAATTCTTGATTAAATCTCCTATTATCTGTTTTCTCCAGCTAAAAACATTTCACTCGCAGTTAACCATTTATAATCAAAATGTTAACAACAAAAAAATCAGTTTTTATATGCCCAGCAGTCTGTCGGACTTTGGAAATCGTGTATTTTCAAAGGCACACCCAGAGGTAGTTACTTCTCTATCCTCACAACCCCAACTTTTCGGCTTTTTCTTCGTAGTTTTGGATTTGATCTTTTTTGCTGCGGATTACTTTCTTTAGGGAATTTACCTGTTTTTCGCTAAGTCGACCTTTTTGCTTGAACTGACCACATAGCGAATCGACAAATTTCTGCTGGTCAAAACTCCTGGATTTACCCTTTTTTTCGACAACTTTCCAGTCAGTGATTTCGCTTACAAGTTCTACCAATGACGCGATTTCTTCTTTAACCTTATTTACCTCTTCTTCTGAAGGTAAATCCAACTCCGACTGCAGATCATCATAGTTTGCTACTTGACTCCGATATTTTAATAACAGGTTTTTCAGTGCATTGGATTGGGCGGCAGAAAGTACCTTGCCGTTGTTGAGTTGGGTGTTTAGCGAATTGAAAAACTTTTTGTCATCAAAGGTTCGATTACCCTTTTTAACGGGTTCTTCCCAATTTTTGACATCAGATAAACTTTTGCATATTCTTAGAGAGATGTCATCCGGATCAATTGCTTTCAGGTTGGCTATTTTTTCGCTTCGTCTCTCTTTAATTTCACCAATAGTTTCTGATATTTCCAATTCAGTAACAATGTTAGAAAACTCAGGTAGTTTCTCTTCATAACTGACAAAAACGTTTAATAGTGCCTGCCATTGTTTGTCTGATATCTTTTTTCCTGAATCAATCTGCTTTTTTAACGATGTGACAAATTTTTTATCATCATAGGTACGGACTCCATTACTTGTCGGTTCCTTCCATTGAAAATCGTCTGGAAATAAATTTAATATTGTATGAACATTGCTTAAATCAGGAACATTTTTCGAGTCAACCTCCCCTACCCAGGACGAGAATTTTTTATAAAAAGACTCTAACATATCCTGCCATTCGACTTTCCCCTGCTCAACCGCGTCCAATTCGCCTTCCATTTCTGCAGTAAACTCAACAGCAAAAAGATCATTCAGATTTTTTGTCAGGTATGTTGATACGGTTTCTCCAAGGGAGGTTGGAGATAATTTGCCCTTTTCTTTATCGACATACTTCCTAATTTGAATTGTATTCACGATGGCAGCATAGGTAGACGGTCTGCCAATACCATTACCTTCAAGCTCGCGAACAAGAGTGGCTTCTGTAAAACGAGGGGGTGGTTCAGTAAATTTTTGAACTTTGTCCAAATTATCGAGAATACATTGATCACCTTTGAACATCTCAGGGAGTTTCGATATGATTGATTCTGCATTTTCAACAGCAATATCTTCAAGGTTGTATACACGCATATAACCGGGAAATTGGGTAATGGTAGCGGTAGCTCTAAACAAATATTTTTTCGAACATGTGCCCGGCTTGTTTACTATATCGATGGTATGCTGAATCAGTTTTGCCGGCGCCATCTGACTCGCCATGAAACGATTCCAAATTAACTTGTACAATCTGAGTTGATCTCTATCCAAAAATTTGGCAGCCATATCCGGCGTCAGGGAAATATCTGTCGGTCGAATTGCCTCATGAGCTTCCTGTGCAGATTGTTTTGATTTATAGAAATTCGGTTTTGCCGGAACAAATTTTTCGCCGAACTCCTTTATAATAAATTCTTTCGCATTTTTCTTTGCTTCTTCCGCAACATTGACTGAGTCTGTTCTCATATAAGTGATGAGTCCAACAGGACCACTGCCTGTATCAATGCCTTCATACAATTGTTGAGCAATAATCATGGTTCGATTTGCACCAAATCTCAAATTAGAACCGGCAGCTTGCTGTAGAGTACTGGTTATAAAGGGTGGACCAGGTCGTTTTGTTTTTGGTTTTTGTGCAACATTGTCAACAATGTAATCGGCTTTTAATACTTCATCGTAGATAAACAATGCATCTTTCTCATTATCGATTTCAACTTTAGCATCATCTATTGCATGGAGCTTTGCAGAAAAAGAGTCGTCTTTATGATTTATCTTGTAGAACAACGCAGTAAAAACCCAGTATTCAACAGGTACGAAACCTCTTATTTTTACTTCGCGCTCGCAAATCAAGCGTAATGCGACGGATTGAACACGGCCGGCGCTTCTAGCGCTTCTGTCAATCTGTTTCCATAGCAAGGGACTTACCTGATACCCGACAATACGGTCAAGAATTCTCCTTGCCTGCTGCGCATTCACGCGGTCCATATCCAATTTTTCCGGATGTTTAAATGCATTCAAAACAGCTTGTTTGGTAATTTCATGAAATGTCACTCTATGAAATTCTGCAGACTTTCCCTTCTTCTTCAGCAATTCGAATAGGTGCCATGCAATCGCCTCACCTTCTCGATCGGGGTCAGTTGCCAGATATACATTTTTTGCTTTTTTAACGGCTTCATTTAAGGAGCCAATTATGTTTTTCCTACCCTTGTTGACCTGATAGGTAGGAGTAAAATCGTTCTCAAGGTCAACTCCAAGGCTTTTCTCTGGAAGGTCTCGAATATGCCCCATTGAAGATTGAACAGAATATGAACTGTCCAGTATCCGATTTATCGTCCTGGCCTTCGCTGGTGATTCCACAATTACTAATCCATCACTCATGTTTTTCCCTTATCATCATGTCTATTTTATAAAACCAATTCTGTGCAATTTATATCCGCTTAGGGCTCACAAATAAATAACTTGGATTTTTCGCATCTTATCTTCACGTCATCTAGGTCCGATCCAAATGAAATATTGCAATATTCCTGCTGCTTTTCGCCATTCAGATCGCCCAAACCTGACATAAATCTGAGCGCGAAATTATCCAAGTTATTTATTTGTGAGCCCTTAGGTAAAAAAGTATCAACTCACAATAGAATACAAGAATGCGAAAAAATAAAAAAGTTTCTACTAATAATGATTCTCCCTAAGGTAATCAATCTCAAATCGTGTTCAAAGTGAATCTTTTGCCAGGTAACTGTTTAATTATGTGTTTCATTTCGAGTTTCATTAAAGATGACAATAAAAGATGCATCGGGATTGCAAGATCGATATTTAATTCATCTACTGAACATTCCCCACGTTTTATCAATTGAAATAGTTGAGTTTCAATCTCAGTAAGCTTTAGATTACTCAGTACCAATTGATCCGACTCTGAATTCTGACTTCTGCTTGAATCCATGATATCTCTGAAAAATTCGAATTCTTCATTTATGTCTGTAATAGAATCTACCAGTTTAGCGCCTTGCTTGATTAAATCATGACATCCTTTTGATAGCGGAGTATCAATCCGCCCAGGTACCGCAAATACTTGCCGGCCTTGATCCAACGCAACTTGCGCAGTAATTAATGCACCGCTTTTAGCACCGGCTTCGACGACCAAGGTCCCCTGAGATAACCCGGAAATAATTCTATTCCTCATTGGAAATGATCGACGGTCAGGTCTAAACATCAACGGTTGCTCGCTTAACAATAGCCCATTTTCACAAATCTTACCTGCCAATGACACGTTTTCTGGAGGATATATAGACCCGAGTCCTCCACCTAAGACAGCAACGGTATGGCCATTGGACTTTAAAACCGCAGTATGAGCCGCAGTATCAATGCCCCGTGCAAGCCCGGAAATAATGCACCAACCTGAACTTACCAACGAATGGACCAATTTCTCGGTTGTAGAAATTCCGTAATTGGAATTTCTACGTGAACCAACAACTGCAATATTTTGTGTTTTAGCCAAACACGTGATATCACCGCGAGCATATAAGCATAGCGGTGGGTCGTAAATTTCTTTTAAGATATCAGGGTAGCTGGAATCAGCCAGGGTAACAATATTTACACCCGCTTTAACAGTTTGGTTTAATTCGGTATCGATATCGGTTGTTCTCTTCCAGTCACCAATAATCGAGGCTGTTTTAAGGCCAATACCCTTTATTTTTGCTAGCGAAGACGATGTTTCTGATAATAAATGTTCAGGCGATGAAAAATTAGCTAACAGGTGTTTGACTCTAACCGGCCCGACACCTGAAAGTAAGTTTAAAATTATATAGGCTTCACGGCTAGTCAAGACGGGCTCCAATGGCTCGCTTGATAAGATCTTTTCCTGTTTCTGAATCAATAATTACTTTGCCAATTTTTTCTGGTAAAACCAAATTCAATTCTCCATCAATATATTTTTTGTCGGTATACATTGCTGAAAGAATTTCATGTGGTGTAAATCTATTAAATCGAATTGGCAGTCCAAGTGACTGAAACAGATTATCTTGCCGTTTGACCAAACTTAGTAATTCTGATCCACCATACTTCATCACAGCCAGGTCTACAGCCATTCCCATACCGATAGCGATGGCTTCTCCGTGTGTAAGACCAGTATAGGACATCAATTTTTCAAGTGCATGTCCAAATGTATGTCCATAATTTAATATTGCTCGTCGTCCTTGATCTAATTCATCGCCGGCGACGACATCGGCTTTCAAAGAACAGCACTTATGAACAATTGTATGTAATACAGTCTGATTAACTTTCAAAATAGACGATATATTTTCTTCCAAAAATACAAAAAAATCTTCGTCTAAAATAACCCCATATTTAACAACTTCTGCGAGTCCACACTCTAATTCCCGGATAGGTAAACTTTTTAATACCATAGTGTCAACTACAACCACACTTGGTTGATGAAAAGCACCGATCAAATTCTTCCCCTGTTTTAAATCAACGCCAGTTTTTCCTCCAACACTGCTGTCAACCTGCGCGACTAATGTTGTTGGAATTTGAATATAATCTATTCCTCGCATATAGGTTGCAGCAGCAAATCCAGCGGTATCACCAACAACCCCTCCCCCTAAAGCAATCACCATTGATTTTCTATCCAATCCAGCAGCAATCATTTTATCATACAACAACTCCACTGTTCTGATATTTTTTGATTTCTCTCCTGGGTTAAATGCGTAGTCTCCCAGATATCGGACTCCCAGGTTAATCAAAAATTGCTTGACAGATTTTAGATATAAACGTTGGACGTTTTCATCTGTTATGACAAAACAGCCACGGTTTGCCAGGAGTGGAGACACTACAGGGACTGCTAGCGATTGCGTGAAAACATCCTTGCCAATTATTATTTCATACGATCGATTACCCAGTGGTACAGTTAATGTAGAAATACTCATATTTATCTATCTCTTCTTGAATTAGCTTCACTTTAGCCTGATTAATTTATCCGGCTTCTTTTACGAGCACATATCTCACTTCACCTAAGTGAGTTATGAAGAACCTGGATACTGGAAATAGTTTCCACCACGGCGGATTTTTAACACTATTCACTCGCTTTCGGAACCTCGATAACTCATTGATCTAAAGGGGGGTGTATTCAAAATGTGAGTAACTCTGGTGAATGCCCGGGTTGAGTTAAAAGTTACGCGGTCATTGCTGGCTGCACACATGTTATTCAGCCAGCAATAGCCAATTTACTATTTGTCACTCATATTTTGAATACACCCTCATCCAAAGCAAGCAAAGCACTCTCGTAACGAAACCGCATGAATTAATCAGGTTAATTGTAATTCATTGACATTGTTGTTGCAATATCATTTGTTTGCATTCGTCAGCTACATTTAGCCTGAATAATTTTTCAGTATTCTGCTGCGAGCCATAATCTCTGCTCGAAATAAGCCGATTAACTCAATTTAATATGAGCGAGTTAAGTGCTCTCGCGACGAGTCACATGAATGAATTAAATTAACCGGCTTTGCCGGGGCTTTTGTTTGCAAATAGTAACGACTTAGAATACAAGTGCTTATATAATCAAATCAACGCAAAACACGGACGGGGTTAGGTTTGTAGTCCCGTTCCACGCAGTCGCGAGACGGAAGTTTTAACGACGCTTCAGCGAGTGTATGGCACCTATCGACTCGCTAAAGCTCATCGGAGACTTCCGCCTGAAGACGGAACTACAAACGCACGCTCCTTCAGGATAATGATTTCA
>JAJFLO010000397.1 GCA_021772675.1 Verrucomicrobiota bacterium
GATAAAGTAAACTGGTTGACATAATTCCTCCTTTTTTTGACTGACTAATCAATTTGGGAGTGTTATGTCACCAGTTTTGTATTATAGCAAATTAGATTAAAGAAAAATTCTCTCTTTTACAGATATCCGAGAAGAACCAAATAAATGCATGCTTTTTAAACGACCGGATGGGCCTCGTTTAACTTCAATCGGAATAATGCTGCTGTTATCGGTAGATTGAATAAAATCGATTTCAGCTGAGCTGTTTCGTGAATCTCTTGACCAATAATACAGTTCATTGCTACCCGCAGCAGCCAATATCTCCTGTCCAACAAATTGCTCTGCCAGAGCTCCTTGATAAATTGCCATTAGGTTTAAGTTTGAAACGTTGATTTGGCTGTGCAGTCCACTGAGTTCATGCATTAATCCCATATCAACCATTATTGACTTGAAAATTCTCCCATTGATACTGGCTGATAGTGGAATACCAACATGTTTACACGATGATACTCTGGTAATGACTCTTGCTTTTAGAAGCAATTCGAACGCCTTTTTAATTGTTGGATTACTATATGCATCTGTAAGTCGGGAATATTTAATCTGAGCTCCAACGTTTCTGGCTGTGGCGTTAAAAACCTGTTCGAGACAACGTTTGTCTGAATGGGGAGCATACCTAGAAAAATCCTGTCGGTACGTATTGCATATTTCACTCTGTACCTCTCTGGACTCTATTATCTCTGAAGTGTCAATATAAACATTAACTGCCTCGGGCATTCCTCCTATAATAAAAAAATATTCCAGTTCTTTTAATAGTAAAGAATGAATTGAATCTGGCAAAATCTCAGGCGGTGATAGAATAAGTTCTATTAAGTCATCTCTATTTATTCCCATTAAATATTCGGGGAAAGTTAATGGAAACATTTCGCAAAATTGAACGCGTCCAACAGGAAATGATATGTTTGACAATGCAAATTCAATTAATGAACCTGCTGCAATGACATGCAATTCAGGAAGTTCCTCATAGAAATAACGAAGGGCGAGAAGGGCACGTGGACAATTTTGAATTTCATCGAAGAATAATAGTGTTTTACCGGGAATAATTCGATGATTGAAAATGAACCCAAGTTCAGAAATTATTTTTTTAACTTCGATATCATTATCAAATACTGAAATTAATGATGGTTTCTTCTCAAAATTAACAGTCAGAATATCATTATAAAATTCATCCTTGCCAAATTTTTGTATAGAGTACGTTTTGCCAACCTGCCTGGCTCCTCGAACAATGAGCGGTTTACGTCGTTTACGATTTTTCCAGACTTTAAGTGTTTCATCAATAAATCTTTTCATCACAATCCCCATTAAACTAAATATTGTATTTAATAAAACAAGGTTAATATTAAGTGAATTGTTTAAAAAAACAAGGTAATATGGCTGTTTGAGTAAATGTGGAAGTCAAGAGCCTGGGGTCTTTGTTTTATACTCATTTTACATTATATAGTCTGTTCAGACAGTAGTCCCCGGGTCTGACTCACTTTTCGATTTGTATATTGTTTGATAGAAAACGGTTACGCTGTTCAGATAGAAATAGCTTAGCTTTAGAGCCAATATTTGATGTAGATATTCTAATTTAAGCAAGTTTTAACAAGTCTAAATCGCCGTTCCTATGGTTATAAAGTTAACGGAAAATTTTTAAAGCCCAATTTCGACATGATTTATCGCGTTTAAACCCATAATATTTATGACCTGATATCTGTTAATTCCTAATCTAAAATACTTTAAATGCAACAAAACCGAGTCAGACCTTGAATGAGAGTTGGATTTTCCGAATTGAGGCTATGTGAAAATCTGGTGAACTTGATTATATTTTAAAGCTATGGTACCGTCACTAAATTTGAAAGTGTCGCCGCTGTAAACCAGATAAGATTTCAAAATGCCGTCCGACAATGCCTCGATTTTTTTCAGCCCCTTCACCAATGCAGGATTGTAGGTAGGACTGGACTTAATTTCAATCGCAGTCAGTGTCCTGCCTTTTTGAAAGAGCAGATCTACTTCATTGCCGTTACTGTCCCTGAAAAAATACAGGCTGGGAATTTTCCCTTGATTCGCCTGAGCTTTCAGGCATTCTATGATCACCAGGTTTTCAAATAGCTGGCCTACCAGTGGATCTCTACTCACCTGTGAAGGATTCTCAATGCCCAATAAAAACGCTAATAAACCTGTATCGATAAAGTAGTATTTAGGTGATTTTACTACCCGCTTACCAAAATCCTGGTAGTAAGGGGACAACTTATAAATAACAAAGGAAGCCTCAAGAATCGACAACCAGTTCTTTATGGTTTTTTGAGAAACACCGACGTCATTCGCCAAAGATGTATAGTCTAACAACTGGCCAACTCGCCCTGCGAATAATTTTATAAATTTTTCAAACAGGGCAAGATCTTTGAGGTTTATTAATTGGCGAACATCACGTTCTACATAGGTTTGATAATAATTTGAGTATGCTTGAGTAGGACGCTGTTGCTGGTCGTATATTCGGGGTAAAAAAACTTTGTAAATGTAATTCTCTGCTCTTTTCAGGGTGATTTCGGCATCTGTAAGTTCACTGATTGAAAACGGATATAAATTCAATATGCCGGTTCTACCTGCTAACGATTGCGTTATCGCGTCGTGCAACGCCATTTGGTGAGAGCCGGTAATAACGAATTGCCCGTTGCACTTCCGCTTATCCACTTCTACCTGGATATAGCTGAGCAAGTCCGGCACCCGTTGTATTTCATCAAGAATGACATTTCCCTGGAATTGGGCCAGAAATGCTTTAGGATCATCCGAGGCTAGCTGCCGGTCGATAGGCAGTTCTAAATTTGCGTATTCATAAGCGCTCAATACTCCCCGTGCTAACGTGGTTTTCCTGCCTGCCGAGGGCCGGGAAGTGTTACAACTGGGTATTCACCCAGTAGTTGCAGAAGCTCGTCTGAGATATGGCGTACGATCATTTAGCTATATTGATTCATGCAATATGAGACTTCAAGTCTTAAAATACATATACCGAACGCGATCAGGTTTTTGATCCCGCTCGCGAGCGGGATCAAATTGCTGCCTGCTTGCCTTGGTCCCGCTCAAGAGCGGGATCGAAAAATCTACTGCGAGCAGTATAGATTTATTATTTCAATGGGTATTGCTTCCGAATCCTTAGAGTACAGCACCTCTAATTTGAAGTTTTGATGATTTTAGTAGTCACTTGTGACTTGCAGTTTAATTCGATCAAATCCGGTAAAGTTATTCGCCCAATTCTCTGATATCTAATTGCTGACGGAACCTTCGTACTGTAAGGATATCTATATGATTTTTCTGGATTTGGTAAATTACGCGAAAGTTTCCTGAGATTATTTCTCTGATTGTCTCGTCTTGTAGCTCTGGAACAATTCGAGCGCTTTCAGGAAATTTCTCCAATCTTTTGACTTCTTTAAAAATCTTTATCAGCCACTTTTTTGCCGCTGGACGATTATCAGCCGCAATATAATCTGCATACTCTGATGCTCTTCTTAGCGCTTGAGGACTCCAAGTTATTTTCATTGGTCAAGTTTTTCCAACAATAATTTTAACGCGTCATCATGTTGAATTCCTTTCCCATTCGCAATCTCAAGTTGTCCCGTCCGGACATCTCGTAAAGTTTCAAACGTTTCGATAAGTTTCTCATATTCCGATACGTCAAGAAGAACTGCTGAACTTTTTCCATGTTGAGTAAGGACAAGCGGTCTTTTTGATTCTTTTACCTGATTGATATAATTTGTTGTATGTGCCCTGAACTCTGATACTGATTGTATGTCTCGGTCTAACTGAATTCTATTCATAGAAATAAATCTCCATTTGAAATTAATTACGTATTATATATCGTACAATATTTTGTATCAATTTGCAATATTACATGAAACAGAAATCCCAGAGGGCGAATTAGGCTCGGACCTGGGTGTTAAAAACCAGCCACTTTTGGTGGGAGATGAATGTTCTCGTTCTCGGCTTTCCCGATATATTCACCTCAACCGAATCCGAATAGTCGATCTAAGAGTAGCAAGCCTTAAGAAGTAACACGAGACGCTCCATGCCTTTAAATGGTCGAGCTATCCTTGTTACCGTGGCGTTCAGGCATCACCCAAATGGCTAGCCCGGATTTCTCACAATACTTTTGTTGCGAAAATGTATGTCACGGATATTCAATGTCTTAACTTGCTTCACGAATTCAGTGTGTCTCGACACACCATCATCCGCTCATCTACGTTAAACCATTGAATATCAGCAATCTAAGCTTTCTCACGACATAGTGTGTGAGAAAACCGGGCTAGCAGTCTGTCGAACTTTGGCGTCGTAGCGAGGAAGTTGATAAATCTTGGCCATATTTAGCGAAAATTAGAGAAATAATGGACTGATTTTGCATTTCCGCAGTAGATTCGACCAAAGTCCGACAGACTGCTAGACTCCGACCCAAACCTTTCATGTTGGGGCAAGACAAAACGGCAACAATTGAAGAACTATGCCTGAATGATTTTTATAAAGAAATGGAATTGTGTTATAGAAATCTTTATCTGTTGTTATGAAAATCGCATTTTTATTTTGTGCATGCTCAAACAGAATTTTATCAGAGGCCCCTTCCAATTCTGTGCCTCGAGGGTCCAAATAAGTATGTCCTGAATTCGTTAAAATATCACCAATTGGTTTTGGAATATTTTCATCAAGAAAACAGAGCATACTTACACCAACTCATAAGGAAGGCTCTCAAATTGAGATAATTTGCCAGCAAATTCCAGGGATGCTCGAATGTCATCTTCTGTAATGTTTGAATAATTTTCAATTATTTCTTGATGAGACTCTCCTGCCGCCAGTGATGCCAAAATATTACTTACCAGAACACGAGTTCCCTTAATTACAGGTTTGCCGTGGCAGATGTTAGGGTTTATTGAAATGTTCTTTTCGTAGTCCATAATTTTATTATTCCTATATTTAGCTAACTTAATGTAATATAACTTCCAACACGAAGAAAGGAAAAGCCAATGCAATAATTGCACAGAAATTTGAGAAAAGGTATTAGGAATGAGTCTGAAGCATCTGTTGGTTGACGGATTTGTCTCATTATATACAGGATTATGGGCGACCCTCAATTTTCCAATTATAGACAAGAGATATGAGATAATATAATAATCAGGACAATCACGTTTGTGGTTAAGCGAGTTCATCGCTGTTCTGATGTTTTGCTTAAAAACGCCAATGACTGGGCTCACCACAAACGGCTTATACTTGAATCCAAAACTAAATTATGCGATCTCAATAAAATTGACAATGTATACACATTGTGATATGATTTAATTGTGTTTAAATGGAGTCCAGATAAAAATAAATTTCTATACGAAGTTAGAGGTATTACTTTCGAGATGGTCGTGCAGGCTATCAGTGATGGTTATGGTGTTTCAGATATTCCTCACTGGAATGTTGAAAAATATCCTAATCAACGGATTCTTACTGTCATGATAAATGGATACGCCCATTTGGTGGCTTATGTAATGGATGGCGAGGATTTCTTTTTAAAAACTATAATTCCTAGCCGAAAAGAAAACAGCAAGCTCAAAGGAGGAAAAAATGTCTAAATTAAAAAATGAAGACAACCTTGATGAAGAGGAGTTAGAAATTCTTGAAGCCCATAACCGCGGCATGCTCCAAGGCCCTCCAGTACCTCAATCTATGGTTGTCGTTGCAAAACAGACATTGAAAAAAAATAGGAATATCAACATTCGGATTTCAGAAAATGATTTGGAATCTATAAAAATGCTTGCGGCAAGAGAAGGAATGCCCTATCAAACTTTGATAGGTAGTCTTATTCATAAATATGCTTCTGGTTACCTACAGGTTTAATACTATGTTTCCAGTTGAATACCTGCCAATTTGAAAATCTATACTTATCATCCGCCGTCGCTTTAAGCTATGGCGAAACATGCGTGATTAACCGGGGAAACCATCGCCAAGAGGTTTTCACGAAAAAATAGCGACTATGAAATTTTCGTCAGCAAGCTCGCCCAGTTTTCGACAACGTTCCAGGTTCAGATTCGCGCATTTTGCCTAATGCCAAATGCACAGGGTTTTAGTATACCTTACCAAAAAGCATTATCGTGGCCGATATACCCTTTCGCAGCTTGCAAAACATCTTAACTTCCATTCTGTCGGTGGGTTTAGCAGTTCTTGTAAAATGGTGGAAAAGGCTATAATAAATGATAAGCAATTTGGGAAACGTATGTCCGAGATTGAGAAACCGTTAAATTAATGTCCAATATAAGCTTTGAACTCAAAGGATCGTATTTTCTTGAACTGAAATTTGGGGTACCAAACACTCACAAAAGTTTCTTTTAGAAGAATATCTCGGTAATTATGTCAGGCAGGTGTATGAATTCTCTTATTTCCAATCTTAAAAGTATCTGTAAACAGTTTCATAGTTGCCTTCAATGTTTGAAAAATATCCACTAATAATCCAAAGGTCTAACATTCAGAAACTAAGTCTAATTCGATTATTTACTGTAGTTAATGCTGTAAAAAACTTTAATTAATTATGCGTCATTTGGAACTAAGCAAGCATATGGTTAACCGGAAATTCATTTCTGGCGAGCGACACCACTGGTGGCCTAAGTCGCTCTCGAAATTCTGGACAGATGACGAAGGTCGGATAAGTCGAATTGACACCAAGGGAAAGATATCTCGGCCCACTCCCACTTCGATTGCCAGAATTACCGATGGGCACAACTTCAAACTAGGCTCTCCTTGGAATTCGACGTTTGAGCAAGTGTTCGATTGTCCAGATGGTAATTTCCCTCCTGTTGTTGAATTGCTTGAATCTCTTGTGAAAGATCATCGAAATAGCGCACCAATTGGTCAGTTGGGATTCTGCCCACAAAGATGCGAAGATTTAGATCTACAGACACTGTGTGAATGTTTAGTATCCTTAGCGGTTCGCTCTCCAAAGTTTAGACAAGGAGTAGTAAGCTTCGTCAAACATATAAGGAGCAACATCAAGCGAGAGGAACACAAACCGCTGATCGCGGCAAATATGAAACAAACTTACAACCAGATAATGATAAACGCCTCTGGACATGGAAAGTTCCTGGTCGCTTTTTCGGACAACAAAGAGTTCATTTTTGGCGATGGCTTCTACCATAATATAAGTTGTGGCTCACAGTATATGATCAACACTAGGATTTTGATTCCCCTTACACCCAAGATTATCGTACTCTACGCCAATCCAATGGAATATATGGTTGAACCTCGATTGGTAACACTAGAAGCAGATGATGACCTAGTTGAGCTACTAAATCAAACCATACAAATCTATTCGAAGGACTGCTTGTTTTACAGATATCAGCAGCCGGAGCTAACGGATGAGTTTTTGCGATCCGAACATTTGGTGTATGCAAACGATGATCCGATCAAAGCACTTGTTGAACGAATCCCAGGAGTGAAATCACTTCGAAGGTAAGTATTCGGTAAACACGTAAGCGAGTTCATCGTTGTTCTGATGTTTTTCTTAAAAACGCTAATGACTGGGCTCACTACAAACGGCTTATACTTGGAAGGGGTTAGGGGCAAACCCTTAATATTAAGTTTTTGTCTTGCAATTATTCACTTCTCAACTTAGCATTCTTTCGTGGCTCGCGCACTTCGAATCGAATATCCTAATGCCTGTTACCATCCACCGTCGCTCAGGTAGCTTCTGCCTTCGCTGAAGCTATGGCGTGATAAAATGGCGAGACACGTGTCGTTAACCGTGGTAATATGCGCGGGGTCGTTTTCCACGATGACTGGCATTACAAGACATTTATCGACAAGCTTGGATATTTCGCGGCAGAGTTTCGCGTTACGGTGTTTGCCTATTGCTGCATGCCCAATCATTTCTTATGTGCAGCTTAACATAACATTTCCACTTCTACCTCAAGACACCCGGGGCCAATCTTAGTCGTTTTATGCAAAGCTTTCAGACATCTTTTTGCGTAAGCAGTAACAAAAAACGGCGGACCTCAGGTCATATATTCCAAGGTCGATTTAAGGCACATTTGGTGGAAGATGAATGCTATCGTTCTCGGCTTTCCCGATATATTCACCTCAACCCAATCCGAACAGTCGGTCTAAGAGTAGCGAGCCTTGGGGAGCGACACGAGACACTCCATGCCTTTAAATGGTCGAGCTATCCTTGTTACCGTGGTGTTCAGGAATCACCCAAGTGGCTAGACTCCGGCCCAATCCTTCCATGCTGGGGCAAGACAAAACGGCAACAGTTGAAGAATTATGTTGCCTATGTTGAAGAAGGCCTCCTTAAGAATCTTGAGAGTCCCTTGGATGAAGTGGTTGCTCAGACTATTATTGGAAGTGATAGCTTCGTTGACCGCATAAAGCGGGACTATCTACTTAATCGAAGCGCGGATAAGAACGAAGAACATTGCCTTGTACATTTGCAACAGTCGTTTTCTTTCGACGAAGTGATTAATCATGTTGCGTCAATTCTTGATGTTGCACCTGAAACAATTTTTGAACGAAAATCCGGGCATCGCGAAGCGCGTCGACTGGGGATGTACTGTGTGTGCACATACTGTCGCCACGATCATAGCTTTAGCGAATTGGCTGAGCGTTTTTCAGTTAGCGCAAGTGCGCTAACTCAGGCTCGAGATAAGGTCAGGAGCGATACTTCACTAAGTCATCGAAAGGTATTGGAACGTATTGAGAATGTTTTGCAGAAAACTTAATATTAAGGGTTTGAACCTGATGGTTTTAATGGTTTGCAAGAAATTCGAGAGGCTGGCCACACCACATTCCGTGCGCCCTAATTGGGGCCAGCTCACGAAACGGAAAAAATCGTACGTTAAGACTCGGTCGATTTTCTTAGCGGTCGGAATTAGGGTACCAGAAAGATTACTGCGTTGATGTACGCTAAGGGTTTGCAAGCTGTTCAATGAAAATATTCAGTAGCTTCACAACTATCGTTAAAACAGTCGTTTATTCTGTGAAATAGTTAAATGAAAATCACTGATATTTTGATAACTATAGATATCATTTAAGGCGTGAAACAAAGTTTTTGGTTAATAGGTCATATCTAGTTTATCTTTTCTGGGGAGATTGTAACGCTCTTAGCGTACATCAGCGTAGCAATCTTCTTAAGACCCTATATTAAACCCCCTACTCTCTTTTCCCTGCTGCCTAATATTTGACTTAGGTTTTCATCAAATTAAAATCTTCTTAGTCCCCTACATTTCCCTTCATGGCTTGACCATTTTGTTGAGGCCGACAAAATGGTCAGTAGTTTCCCATCATGTCACTGCTTTTTCCTTGTAAATCCGATTGTAAATCTCATCAGTCAGTCTATGATACTTCAGACCCTAAATCAAAATGTCTATCAGTAAACAGCCCCAGCATCGGTCTGCCCAGGATTCGATGTACAACTTTACAAATATTGGAGAAAAAAATGTTAGGTAACCCACATCCTGAAGCCCCGCCAAAAAATGAACTCGTTGAGAAAGACCTTTTCGACAAGGTGCTTCCCGAAGATACTACCGCAAGAGCCAGCTTAACTCGCCAACAGATAGAAATCACAAACAGACGCTATCAAGATGATCCTTTCTGGAGTGGTCCCAAAGGGCTTGAGTATGGTCTCCTTTTGGGGGCTCGGCCCTACCAAGTGGCCAATCTTTATCCTGACGCTGGTACATCCTACTTTGTGGGTTGGTTCAGATTACCAAAAGACTCAAAACTCATTATCAAGGGTGAATACGGACACTTGAGGTATTTCTCTTACACCGCCGCGGTTCATATGCACGGGGGCCAATTGGGTAATGGCGATTTTCTAGTTGATGAGGATATTCAACCGGATCCGGGTTCTGTAAACCCCTACCACCCGGACAACAATCGCTACGCGACCCCTCGGAATTATTCCCTTTCTGTTGTAAACGGGACTCCACCAGCAGACAGAACCGCCAATACATTGTATACCGGTGGCGATGGTTTGGATGTGCCTGTACACATAGCCTTTCGCAACTATCTTCCAGATGTAGGTTTCGACGGAACGGGAAATGCTCCTTTGTGCGTTCGCCATGCTTACGGACTTCCCAAGGTTACACTTGAAATGGATGGCCGTATCATTAGTGGAGAGGAAATGCTCGAAATCTTACACGTTGAAAAGAAGGGCCAAATTCCAGGTAGTTCAGCTAATGACTGGGTGGGAATGGTGAAAAACTCATGGGATCCAGTTAATGCTCCCGCTTTGCCCAATAAACTTGAACCTTTTCTCTTTCAGCGTTTTTGGAATACCAATTATAGTGCTTTAGGAGGTTTCATACTCAATCCTGAAAAACGTGTACAGACCTACAACGCGGACCCAGTGGGCGGACTTGCCAATAATCCAGATACAGTCTACATGACCTCCGCGGTCTCCCTTGACCATGCCAAGGTCTTTGTCATCAAGGGCAAAATGCCTCGCCATCAGAGTACCCGACACGGTGAAGAACATTGGGAACAAGACACCCAACTTAGATACTGGTCCGCCACATCTGGTGGGACACTACCATCCGGTCTGGGTTGGGCCACTATCTACGACGAAGAGATGCCACTGGATGATGAAGGCAACTTTACCATCGTCATGAGCTGGCAGGAAGATCGTCCAAAAAATGCCCGTCCTGAGTGCGGGGTGAAATGGCTTGACTTCGGTAATGGAGAAGGACATTTTATCGGAGCAAGAAACTGGGTGAACGTTGTCTATATGCGCTATCAGCATATGAGCCCAGACTGGGCAGAGTCTCCCGCAAATATCCCTCCGCCAACGGAGAAAGATCCTTTTCCTCAGGATGCAAGGATTATGAAGGAGTATTATCCGAAGGCGAAGTACATGTCAAAAGCCGAATTCGAGGAGCTTGGTAAGAATCCCAATGTGACTTTTGATTTACCTCTAGATCATCACGGCGAATCTTAAACCTGTATAGAGCACAGCTCATACGGAGAAGGTGGTGGCTTGTTTCACTACCTTCTCTGGCTTGTTCAGAAAGTATTAATTGATTCTGCTGAAAAAGTCCGTTGGTTGTGTGCGGCAGTTAAAATGAGCGAAATTTATTCGGTGAATCGTTCAAATTGGCCATTTTAACAGGGGCTAATAGGGCAAAATGAAATGATTTGATGGTGGCATGGGGGATTGCTCCTTTTCTGGTATAATATCTGAAATTAGTGGTCGGCTATACTTAAAATGCTTTATTATAAGTAATTATAAATGATAAAATAATATTTCTTTGCTTGTTAGTTTTGTTTTTAGCTGTAAAACTGAAAATTATAAAGATGTCACAATCGAACGACTCCTTTGTTTGAAGGGGTTTCAAGCTACGGATTACAAATGTCGAATCGTGCGTCGTCAGGATTTATCCGCGATCTGACCAACTGAATCAATTTCATAGC
>JAJFLO010000398.1 GCA_021772675.1 Verrucomicrobiota bacterium
GCGCGTGAGCAGTTTATTATTGAGTGTTTTGTCCGAGCTGTTGCCATCCTGGCAGTCGCCCAGAATCGGGATGTTGTTCTCGACGCATAGCATTTGCATTAAGAACTGCTTGAGGTCGGGACGATGGTCCTTGCTGTAACCGTAATTGATGCGTAATCTGTCGTCATCGTCGCAGGATTCATAATCGCCCCAGACACTTACCGAGATGCTGTCCCAGTGACCAGTGGTCATGTCCAATTCATACCTGGCCGCTGCGCGACGGCCCAGCTCAGAGAAAATTCGATTGGTGCCAACCTGGTAAATTCAGTCCATTACCCGCCCCACATTATGATCATGAAAAACTGTGGCATCAACCATTTTTCCCAGGAGTAGCTCCGTATCTTGCGTTGCAAAGAACTCCTCAAAACGGTACAACGGAGAGCGCCCTGAGAAAATATCCTGAATCATGCCGGCAACGATCAGCCCAGGCTCAAGCGACATCTCAGTAGGTACCATCTCATTAACCAATTCAACCAACCCGAGTTTCTGCATATACGCACGAATAATTGGCTGGTGATCAACACGGTGTACGTCGAGCTGTTCTACTTGTTGTTGTAGCATTTGAGCGTTCATTGGCATAAACGCTACCGAGTTCGTGAGCTAAGCGTATACACATACAGATCCTTGATCGGTACGCTCAGTCGGTGATGTCGATCTTGACGACTCCGCCCTGTCGTGCAGCCGACACATTGCCAATTGGCCGCACGATAGCAAGCACCAGAAAACCTCTAGCGGTCGACAAAGGTCTCAAGCAAGTGAACTAGATGGCCATATTTTTCCAGCTAGTCGATTGAGATGCGCTTACTGACCAGGGAAAGAACATGACTGGCCAGGCATGGAACTCTCACCCAGGGTAGAATTATAAAACGCTGATTGTTGGTTATTAACGGCAAGTGTCGCTGGCGTTGCTCATCGTTCCAACCAATGAATCTGTCTCGGTCAGCACATTACCATGCTGCCGAACCAAAGAGCACGCATGCCAAAGCTCAACCGTTGTTCGCTGTAATCAAGTAACGGAGGTTCTCACCAACTGCCTGTCGATAGCCCAGGTAGTGATGGCGCGCGAGCAAGTGGGAAAAAGACGGGGTGCTCACATTAAGGACTCGAAGCGGCTGCACGGAATGTAGTGACGTGTGGATTGGCTTAGTGTCATGTGCAACTTCCCGGACCGCTTAATGGCGATAGCGATTGGGCGAGACACAACGCAAGGCGGGTAACTCGATTGTATAGGAATTTGTCTTCTAAGTTATTGCAATCTTGATTGTTAACAAATTTACAGAATATCTCGGATAAGGAGCATGCATTGTTTGTAGTACCGCCTTCAGGCGGAAGTTTTAGGAGAGCTTCAGCGATCCTACGTTGAGAGATCCTCGCTGAAGCGTCGTTAAGACTTCCGCCTGAAGGCGGTACTACGAACGAGCTGCAATTAAATTTGCAACATAGGAGATTCGGAGTACATTCCCGCTCGTGGACAGGACTGATTTTGCCAATCGTTGCAAGAAAAAGCCTCGGCGAAGCCGGTTAAGTTCTAGTTTGCTGTATAGCAGAATGCCGCGCTAAGTCAATCCGTGGTAAATATTCACTTTTAACCCGTTTTCGATTCTCAAACGTATAACAGTAATAAAGTAGTATGTATTCAAAGTATGAGTGGCAAATAGTAAATCGTTCGCCGCGGCGAATGAATCATATGTGCGCAGTCAGGAGCCGAGCGTAAAGCGAGACAGCAATTTGCGATAGCGAATTAGTGAACCGGCAACACCGCGTTACTTTGCGCCAACCCCGAGAATTCCCGGAGCCACTCACATTTTGAATACACACTCGTAATAAAGGGATTACTTTCACATATAGTGAAATATATTATTACACATTTTAAAGAAGAGAATTGAAATTGACCTAAATCTGTTTAGAGTCTTCAAACTAAAAATTTTTTTATTAAAAAATCAAAATCCTTAAGATATCTTTTGGCGTTTAATTTTCCTAACTAAATATGAAGCTAACTTTCAAATTTAATTTTATCCTGCTAGTGGTAGTTTTAGCTATAAATTCTGGCTGGAGTCAATGTCCGTTTGGAACACCCGTAGTTGATCCCAATTTGGGAAATAATGCAATGATAGCTGAAGTATGTATTGACGGACTTCCTGCGTCAGGAGGTAAATTAGCTGTTTTTCTTGATCAGGAATTAAGAGGGGCTGCAGACATTTTCTTTATCTCTTCTTTAGGTAAAGCCATTTCTCAAATTGCTATCAAAGGAAATGCAGGCGAAAATCTTAGATTTGAAATTTGCGACCCTGGTAATAATAATTTTACTATTACAGAAAATCTTCTACTGATGGCTGGCGTTACGGTATATGGCACTAGTTTAACTGATACTGTCAAATTGAATAACGTGGATATCACCCCTCCATTTATACTATCAATTACTTCAACGACAGATAGTGACGCGTATAAAGTTGGTATACCAATCAATGTAACGGTTAATTTTAATGAGCCAACAACATTAACAACAGGCGAAAATTTAACTATCAACCTTAATACTGGAAGAAGTATTTCTATTGAAAATTTTGCTTTACAAACGAGCGTATCTGGAATCTATAATGTTTCTGCAGGGGATTCCAGCGCTGATTTAACTGTAGATTCAGTTACATTTTTAGGATCTTTACAAGATGAATTAGGCAATCCAGCCATATCTCCATTAACCATTCCTGCTGGTCAAAACCTAGGTGATAATGGGGACATCGTTATTGATACGGAAGTTCCCTTAATAACCGTCACCGGGGATACAAAAACTATTGAATGCGGCACCGTTTCTCCAAATTTTTTAGTCGATGTTGTTGTCTCTGATAATTTGGATACATCGCTGACGATTAATGTTGATAGTTCAATGGTTAATCTTAATAGCTCTGGAGCTTATACCGTAAATTATGATATAAATGATGATGCGGGTAATAGTGCCGAACAAAAATCACGAACTTATACCGTCGTTGACACAACGATGCCTGAAATTTTCATTAGCAGTATGGAGGTTTCAGTGGAACTTGGAGTTACACCGAATTTTCTTGATGGAGTATCGGTAATGGATAATTGTGACACATCGCCCCTAGTAACCCATAACGGAAATACTGCTGCATTTAATGCTAATATGGTAGGGACATATAGCATTATTTATACGTCGAGCGATAGCGAATCTAATATGTCCAGTCCTACAACGAGAATTTATCAAGTTGTGCAACCATGGATAGTTGAAATTTTTAAGAATGATGACGTGACCTCCAGCATTCAATTTGGTGTCGCTGGCACTGCGTTGGACGGTTTCGATGCTGCCAATGACACCACTGGCTTAAATACAGATGATATTTTTATTAATAATACTGATGGACCGTTAAGCATTGATATAAGAAGTATTAAAGACGTTCACACCTGGGATTTGGTCATTGATGCAACTGCTGGAATAACCAGCATTAATTGGACTGGAATCAATGCTATACCTGAGACACATTTCTTATCACTATATGAAGTGGATAACAGTGGCAATCCAATTTCTGCCGACGTGAAAAACATGGGCGTCGAAAATCAATTAGCGGTTCAGCCCGGGGCGGGGTCGCGGTTTTACAAGATTAGATATGCAAAGGATCTCAGTGTGGGCATGGTGCTTAAAAAGGGCTGGAATCTCGTTTCATTTCCGATAAAACCGACTGAATCAACCGTTTCTCAGGTTTTCAGCAAGGGTATCAGTTCGGGTGAAAATATTTCGACGGCAGTTTGGAGTGTCGAAAATGAACACTATTTAAAACCAACAACCATTGACGTGTTAAAGGGCTATTGGGTCTATGCTTTTGCCGACGAATTAATTGTTCTGGCGGGAACACCTGCTGTACTGGATAGTGGCGGTAATTTGTTAAAAGACCTAAATATGGGTTGGAATTTATATGGCCCGGTAAAATCATTTACATTAACGAATTCGCTTCCTGCTAATATAGGCAGTATAATTTGGACATGGGATGGTGCAAAGGATGTTGTTGCCAGGAATATGGAAATATTTAAGGCATATTGGATTTATTCGGAAGCAAATGGAGTTCAGTTTAATTTAGCTAAGTGAAACGGAGTGTGTATTCGAAAATTCGTGACGATTCGTGTGATTCGCGGGCAGCTTTTTTAATTTAGTGATTAGCTGTAGCACTGAAAGCTTTTAATCAATAACCAAACAGGAAGTAAATATTCAGAACCCGTAGTAGCGCGGTCATTCCTGCCTGCGTAAAAGATTTTTCTCAGCCAGGAATGACCGAGTTACCTATACGCCACATCTATTCTTTGCCTGCAACTCGGGTTTATAAATGGGGTTTACAGAATATTTACAACAGAAAAACAAGGTATCGGTTTGTAACTATTCGGTTTCCAATGAATAATCACAGATTCATATATATTAATGATAAACGCTAATATAAAATTAAAAATCGATTAATAAGTTTTTGATATCGTCTATTTATTGTAATTTTAGCATTTCTATTTACATTTATATCCTATAAATGTTAGTTTAATTAACCTAACTATACAACCAAATTGGGGTGATCCTATGAAAACATATTTCAACTCTCTCTTAGATTCAAGTATTGCTATTGTAGCGATATTATTATTCTGTAATTTGACTTCATTTTCTGCTGTCCCCTGGACCGAAGCTAATGTAGTTCCCTATCCTTTGCCGATGACTATTATTGGTAAGGTAGAAATTTTAGGCACTCCCGCTGAAGCCGGGGATGTTGTCGCTGTATTATCTGGCACAGAGGTTGTTGGGCTATGTCCTGTGGTTGATATAAGTGGTCAAAAACTGGCGAATCTAACCATGGGTATAGATCCGGGAACAAAGTCCTTTTCTATTGATTCAGGTGATTCAGGAACCGGAGAGTTCGTATTTGATCCAGGTGAGAATGAGTTTATTTTTCAAGTTTGGGATCAAAGTGCTGACACTACCTATACTGCTATTCAAACACCAATTCCATCTGCCGGTAAAAATTTAGGAGATTTTGCAGGGAGTAATTTTTATTCGATTGAAGTTAAAAATGATATCAATTTAACTGTCCCATTAACAGCAGGTTGGAATCATATATCATTAAACGTAAGACTTGATGACATGACACCTGGAAATATATTTAATAGCATAATTAACGATGTCAATAAAATCATAAGTGGAACTAACATTTATGATCCTCAATTCGATACTCCTGATTTAGAAGTACTTAATTCGTTAAAAATACTTAAAGACGGAATTGGTTTCTTTGTAAATGTAGATGGTAATCCGTCATTAGCAATAACTGGTAGATCTGCCGATCCGTTAACAGAAATATGCTTAGAACCTGGTTGGAATAACGTCGCTTACATCCTTGAGAATAGTAGTCTTAAAATTGGTGTTGGATTAAATGATGTCATAATTAATAATTCAAATTTGGTCAAGGTAATAAGTGGCATCAATATTTACGATCCCCAATTCGATACTCCTGAGCTCGACGTATTAAATTCTCTTAAAACATTTAGTGCTGGTGATGGATTTTGGATTAGAGTTGATACTGCTCAAAAATTTACATATAAAGCACAATAATTATTCATTTGAGCTTTAAATCTTAAATTTTTCCTAATTTTCATGCGTTGAATCATACATATTGTAACATTACAAAAAAATTCTCAGAGAGATTACTATTATGATTATATCTATAGATTCAAATTTTGGAATTTTTCCTAAGTTTAAGAAGAATATTTTACTCGCAGGAAGTTTTTTCTTTTGTCTTTTTCCGTTGTTTAGTCAAACGTGTCCATTTGGCTCTCCTACTACAGATCCTGCCTTAGGAAATAACGCAATGATTGCAGATGTTAAAATGGATGGAAGTCCTGTGTCTGGGGGGAAATTAGCTGCATTTGTTGGTCAGGACCTTCGAGGTATTGCTGACATCACATTCATAGCTGCATTTAACAAAGCTATTTCTCAAATGGCGATAAAGGCTAACCCAACTGAAAAGGTTAGATTTGAAATTTGCGACGCTGTAAATACTAACTTTATTATTAAAGAGGAGTTAATTATTCAATCGGGCATAACAGAATATGGTACAAGTATTGCTGATTCTTTCTCATTAAATACAATTGATAATACCCCCCCCGCAATTCAATCAATTACTTCAACGAATAATAATGCTTCATATAACGCTGGTAAATCAATAAATGTGACTATTAATTTTAATGAAGCGACGACATTGGTCGGAGGTCCTTTGATCGTTGAATTAGAATCAGGGACAACTGATGTTACGGTTTCATTCAGCGCATTTACTTCGCAAACAAGTATTTCAGGAGACTTTAATGTTTTAAGTGGATTTACCAGTGCTGATTTAAATGTGAATGGGATAACGTTTACGGGAATGGTGAAAGATGATACGGGTAATGAAGTGCCGGGAACATCATTATCAATTCCTGGAGGTGAAAACCTCGCAGATAATAAAGATATCGTTATTGATACTACGGTACCAACAATATTGTCGATCACATCAACTTCAGGCACTGGTCCTTTCGTTGCAGGTAACACAATCAACGTGACAGTAACGTTTTCAGAAGCTGTAATGCAAGATCCTACCGTTATGAATCCTGCAAATCCGGAATTAATGGTCACATTGGAAACGGGAAGCGCCGATGCGATTGTCGCAATTCCAGTTACAACAACGCCCAGTAACGTTTGGTCAAATAATTATACCGTAGCTCCGGGGCACGAGAGTCTGGATCTTGACGCCATTGCCATTAATCATTCTGCGTCGTTAATTGATGCCGCCGGCAATGCGGCTGTAATCGCATTGTCGGAATCAACTGAAACTATCGCCGACAATAGTCAAATTGTGGTTGATGCCATAAGACCGGTAATTACATCAATACTGTCACCCCCGGTACTGGGAGGATTAATGATTGGTGAATCTGCTAATGTAGAAATTAGCTTTTCAGAGAATGTAACTTTAGCCAACGGCGGAACTTTAGATATTACCCTGAATACAGGTGGCGGTGGGCAGATAAATATAAATTCCATTTCTAATAGCAGCAGCGCCACCGGTATCTATACGGTAGCAGCAAACCAGAATACAACGGGTTTGAATGCAATCGTTGTCGCATTATCCGGTGGCGGAACATTAAAGGACGGTGTAGGTAATGATGCCGATCTGACATTGCCAGCAACCAATATTGCAACAGGTAGCAGTATTGTTGTTGACACAATTATACCGACGATAGACTCGGTTACTTCCACAACAGTGAATGGTGTGTATACGGTAGGTTCCTCAATTGATTTTACGGTCACGTTTTCAGAGCCGGTAAAGCTGGAAGGTGGAAGTCTAAAAGTAATTTTTGAAACCGGTGATACTGATGCGGAAGTGGTAAAAACAGATTTTGACTTTACCGAGATGATTATGGGCAGTTATGCGATACAAGCAGGCGACAATTCAGATGATCTTGCTGTCAAGGAGTTCGTTCTTGCCAGTACTTTGAAAGACCCGGCAGGTAATGATGTCAATTTAGCGTTGCCGTCTTCCGATAATTTGGCGGACAAAACCATTGTCATTGATGCCATAAAACCCGTGATTACTGAATCCCAAACATTTTCAGTCGATGAAAATGCAAGTGCGACTAGCGATGTCACCGGCGGCGTTGTATTGGTTACTGATAACAGGATAACCGCTGGAAATTTCTCAGATTTTACTATTGCTTCGGCATCAGCGCCAGGATTTGTAATCGATCCGGATACGGGCCAGATTAGTGTTGGACCCGCCGATCTTGATTTAGAGACGGTCCAGTCAACCACGGTGACTCTTGGAATTACTGCTTCAGATGGTGTCAATACGTCCGACGAGGTTAATGTCACGATTAATCTTAATCCGGTGAATGATGCTCCTGTCGCAAACAGCCAGCAAATTTCAATAATACCGCCTGATGTTACGACGGATCTGTTTAAGCGAATCACACTGGTAGGAGATGATAGCAAAGATACCAATGGCGGCATTGAAACATTCATTATTGCCGGTCTGCCCGATGCCGCTATCGGTTTCATCACCGATGATGTAACCGGATCGAACGGGGGAGAACTCGCTGTCGGCAGTGAATTAACGGCGGTTAGTAATCAGGCCGTAATCAGATTCTATCCGGCAACCACCAATCCACTTCCGATTAATTCAACATCGTTTCAATTTAATGTCGAAGATAACGGGAAGGATATAAATCAGCTGGCTAAGTTAACGTCCACATCTCCCGGGACGGTGATGGTTATATTTAATCTGGCCCCGAATAAACCCGCATCGGTAGCGGTTACATCGAACCCTTCTGATGCATTTGTCGGCGCGGTATTAACTGCGACTGTCACACCAAACTCAACGTTTGATCAAGACACAATTGGCGGTGAGACAAATCATGTCTTTGTCTGGAAAAAAGATGGCGTGGAAGAAGGAAGGACAAACGCATTTGACGGAGTCATAAGCACAATTGGTAAGAGTAGCGCGGATGATGCGAAAGCTGATATTGTCAAATTGGTAACACAGGGGAATTGGACATGTGAGGTATTTGCGAATGACGGAATAAGTAATTCAGCCATGCCGGCGGTAAGCAGCCCGGCTATCATTGTACAAAACTCCAAACCGGCAATCGCGGGAGAAGTGAGTATTAATGCAGATCCCGACCCCGCTGTATTCGCCAGTAAATTATCGGTTGATTTAGGACGTGCTGTTATATCCGATCCTGATCCGGAAGATTCAATTGTAAACACCTTTAATGTCAGGATTGAAAACTTATCAACGGCTGGAATGCTTTCCGGTTTATCATGTAATCCGAATGGCGGGGTTCCTTTTGCGCCGGGCGTATGGGCTGTGCATACCGTTGATAATCCCATTTTTGACAGCGGCAATCCGGATTTTAATGAAGGACTTGAGGAACTTGCAGAAGACGGGAATACTGCAGATTTAAGAACTGCACTTTCAACAAAAGCAGGCGTAAGTTCAAGTAACGGATTCGGCAGTACGGGTCCAGGTGGTGTTACTGAATTTATGATTACCGCATCTCCGGGGGATAAATTGTCATTCGCAACCATGTTTGTTCCTTCTAATGATTTATTTTACGCACCGGATGATAACGGTATCGCCCTTTTCAACGGCATGATGCCGTTTAACGGTGAAGTCACTTCGGTTCAACTCTGGGATGCAGGAACCGAAGAAGATCAGACCCCGGGCGACGGCGATCAGCAGGTACAATGTCAGGGAGATACAAGTACTCCTGACAACGATAATAATGTTCGATTAGCAAGTACTAATAGTTTTACCTATCCGGATATCGAAACTGTTATCAGAGTTACCATCAGGCCTGTCAATTTGTTTAATGTCAAGATTGAAAATTTGTCGACTACAGCTACCCTTGCTCAATCCGCTTGTGATCCTGGTGGAAATCCTGCTGGCGGTGTCCCATTCGCTCCGGGTGTCTGGGCGGTTCATACGACGGGCAAACCTATTTTCGAAAATGGCAGCCCGGAATTTGATGAGGGACTTGAGGCGCTTGCAGAAGACGGCGTTACATCGATATTGGCAGGCGCACTGACGACAAATGCAGATGTAAGATCAAGTAACGAATTCAGCAGCACCGGCCCGGGTGGTGTCACTCAATTTACCATAGCAGCCTCCCCCGGTGATAAATTATCGCTGGCGACCATGTTTGTTCCTTCAAACGATTTATTCTATTCCCCGGGAGAAAACGGAATCGATTTGTTCCCCGGATCAGTGCCGTTCAACGGCAAAGTTAATTCGATTCAATTATGGGATGCCGGAACAGAAGAAGATCAGACCCCCGGCGATGGCGATCAGCAGGTTCAATGTCAGGGGACCGCTACAAGTTCGCCGGAAGATGATGATGACAATAATGTTCGTTTAGCGAGCACAAATACTTTTACCTATCCGGATATCGAAACTGTTATCAAGGTTAGCATAACTCCAGTAACTGTATCGGTTTCATGGTGGAAGCAAATGGGTGGCAGTGGAGATTTTACCCGGATTGACGGTGAAACAGGGCTTATGCTGGTTAATCGGTTTGCCGAGACAGACGTTATCAAAGTACAGGTGAAAGCGATTGATAGCGGCAATTTTGAAAGCGATGATGTCCTGGAATCTGCGGCAGTTGCAATTGGCAACACGGCTCCGACGATATCAGGTGACGTTGTGATTACACCGGCAGATCCCGTTTTTGACAGTATGCTTATGGCTAATACGGACGAAACAATAAAAGACGATGTGGATGACATCGACACCACATTATTTACATATAAGTGGGAAATAAATCCGGACGGAAATTCCACGTTTATGGATATAGATACAGATAACGGTGATGCGACGCTGACATTCGGTGAACTGCCTGGCAACCCACCACCGCCAAAATTTAAACGCGGAGACGTCTTTAAGGTAATTGTTAGATCCAACGATCGTACCGTTGACAGTTTTTCTTCAGTAGAGACGACGGCTGTTATCGGAAATACCGCGCCGGCCGGCGCTGATGCAACGGTCATTGTTTCTACCGGACTGGAAAAAATGTTCACCCTGGCTGGTTCTGACAGTGATATGGATCCGTTAACATTTTCCGATAATTCAGATTTGGCATTAACCGGAGGTACATTAAAAGGAGGTGAAGTTATAACTGTAAATGCAAATGGAAGCGCTTCATTTACTCCTGGAAGTGCTACTGATGGGGATGTATATACGTTCACGTATAAAATCAATGATACCGTTGAAGATTCAATTGCTAAAACGATTACACTTGAGGTAAACGATAATCTTCCGCCTGAACTAGTTGCATCGGCGCCCCCTGTTCCCGATCCCGCAATGACAATCGTTGGTAAGCCTGAAGGAGATACATTTTCGTTTTCGGTAACTGCTACGGATTCAATGGACCCATCAAATACAGGATCAATCATTGACATTGAATGGCTGGTTGATGGAATGTCCAGAGAAACGGATACGAATACTTCAGATGTTAATTTTAGCGCTGCGTTTGACTGGTCTACCAATTCTGATACTATTGCTAATGTCGGTGGCAGCAGGCCACGTGTTAAACCGTTTATGATAACTGCCCGAATTACTGACAATCAAGGAGGAACAACAGATGTTAGTTGGAAGGTTGATCTAAACGATGTTGACCGTGTGGCCTCCGCACCTGGTGTTTCAATTTCACCGGCTTCGCCAAAAACAACTACACCATTGATGGCAAATGTGGATTCTGTCTCAACTGATCCGGATGGCGATGTTATTACAGGATATGAACATACATGGGAGAATCTGACAACACAGGCGGCAGCCGTAACAGGAATTGATTTGGCTGCTGATGAATTTAAGAAAGGGGAGACGGTCAAATTAACCTCAAAGGCATTAACAAATCCTTATAACGAAGGCAATCCAATCGTATCGACTCAAAGTGGCACACGCGAGGTTACTATTGGTGATACCGTTGTTACGGCAAATGCACAGCCAAACGTGCAGATGAATGAGGATAATGAAGGAGATGATGACGGCGTGGCGGGACTTCAGATTATGCTTACAGGAACTGATCCGGACGTTGTCGATGGCGTAGACAGCAATGTTTTTGCTATTGTCACACCCCCAGCAAATGGCACTCTATCTGGTCTGGATACTGTCACCGGAGCAATTACCTACAATCCAACATTAAATTTTTTCAATGCAGATACGTTTACTTTTTCTGTTACTGCTGGTGGTGAAACGGCTATGGCCAGCGTAGATATAGCTATCGCTGCGGTCAATGATGCACCAGTTGCTAATGATGATGAAATAGCAGTGACGCCTGGGGGTACGGTTACCATGGTGATTGGCGGGGCGACAAGTATCCGTGATAATGATTCTGATGTAGACAATCCGTTAGATACTCTGGATGTAAGTATCGAAGCTTCAACTCAGTTTGAAACAGATTTTTCATTATCGGCCGATGGTACATTCAGTTACACTCATGATGGCGATATTAGTCATTTTCAGGATCAATTTACCTATAGGTTATCTGACGATCTATCATTTTCAGATATTGCAACCGTGAGAATCTTTCTGAATCAGTTGCCTGTTGTTCAAAATACACCTTTGGAGTTTTTCGTTTTCAAAGGTGAACATACCGACCTGAGCAATATCTCAGTTGGAACCATCCAGGCAATTGATCCTGATGTCGGGGATAGTGTTTCCTATTCTGTAACCAATGACCCATCAAATCTATTTTCAATTAACGCCTCATCAGGTGAATTGACTCTAGCGGGCTCCCAGGCAGATTTTAACGCAATTCCAAGCTTTTTGACATTAACGATTGAAGCCGTGGACAATGGTAATCCGCCGCAAAAAGACACTGCGACAGTCACCGTTTTTCTTAATGAAGCCAGACCTGCAAAAATTTGGGTTGATGCTAAATATGGCACATTGGCGACTGGAACAGCAGTTGATTTTCCGTTTACTGCTGTTGGCGCTGGAACGTTGGAAATTGGTTATGATGCCTTTACAATAATTCAAAGTGGGATTGACCGTGCAGGAATTCTTAAGGTCGTCGATGTAAACGTAAATGGTGGAACCTATAATGAAAGCGTCGCGATCAATCACAGCGGTTTGGTACTAACTGGTGATTTACCCGTTGCAGATCCTGCTAGAAGTGTTATCAGGGGTACTGGGATCAATCCGCCAAAACTTGATGGCGCTAATATGATTGGCAATCGGGCCATTTGGTTAGGCTCAAATGTTAGCAGGGTAACGATTCAAGGATTTGAAATCGCAAATTATCCTGGAAATGCAAATTCACCGTCGTATGGAATTCATACAATGAATACGGGAACAGCATTGATCCAATTGTTAAATAATCATATTCATGATATTTATGTCGGAATTTCTGCCGGAAGTGATAATGGGTCATTGCATGACAAGTGGACAGTTAGAGACACTATCATTCATGATGTCTTTACGGCCATTAAACTTGAAAACGTTCCTAACACACGGATATCTAGTAATACCATTACTCCCAATCTGAGCGAAGCCGTAACTCTCCCCGGCCATGTACCTACGCGGTAGCTTGTTCCCCTGTAGAGAGTGTGTCTTCAAAATGTGAGTGACAAATAGTAGATCGTTCGCTGCAGCGAATGAATAACATATGTCCGCAGCCAGGAATGACCGCGTTACTCTGCACCATCCCCCGAGAATTTCCGAAGCCACTCACATTTTGAATACACACTCCTCTGTAGAATACTGATAGCATTCTGAAAGACTGCCAGAGCAACAAAAGAATGTCGTGTTGTCAGAGTATTTCCGGTTCTTCCCGGATTTCTGTAACTAATTTTCGTAACCGATCACGGGGTTTAGGGTTCAGTGGTTAAAAACTAAGAATATTAAACCGTCTTATCTTGAAATAGCCCTGAGCATAGCCACCAATCAAAATAGAGTTTTACCACGGATTTTCTTAGCGCGCAGAACCAAAAGAACAAAGATTTTGGCCCACGAATCACGCGAATCTTCACGAATAGAAGAAAGACAAGAACCGTATCCACGGTTTCACTCCACGTAACCGTGGATACAAATTCGTGAAGATTCGTGTGATTCGTGGGCAGCTTTTTTAATCCCACCAGTGGGTTTAATTCCCCGACGCTTGCGTCGCAGAAAATCGATTTTTCATACCTCGTGGGCTTGCCCCGAGGTTCTTGATTTTAGGGGTGTGCCTTTGAAGATACACGATTACTCAGCAATATAAAAACTGCCTTTTTTGTTGTTAACGTTCTGATTGTAAGCGATTAACTCCGAGTGAAATGTTTATAGCCGGAGAGATCAAATAATAAGAAATTTAATCAAAAATTTATAAAATGTCTAAAAATTTTACATTACATTATGTCCAGTGCATTAAGCACTTTGGAGTGCGCAGACCCGGCTGCGCTTTATAAATTTGTGGAGCAAATAGAGGTTGGGTGTTTATCGAGTGGTGCTGTAATCCTTCCTACCACTCTGTGGTAAATGAAAGGGGTGCCTGCCAGGTCATCGCACCAAAGACGCTTGAATCAAGCGTCTTTGCCACCTCTCAACTCAAAATGATTATATGCATAAAAATATTGTGTAAAATGAAAGGCACACCCAAAACTAAGAACATTATACCGTCTTATAGAGTTGTTTTTTTTGGGGTTTTACAGGTATTCAACCACTGAACATACTGCCTCCGTTCACGGTTCACAGGTCTCTTCCGGGAGGAGGATCAAAAAATTTGATTGTATAGGTAGTGTATTCTAAGTTATTGATATTTTGTATCCTATATCAAATTACAGGATATCTCGAATAAGGAGCGTGTCTTGTTTGTAGTCCCGCCTTCAGGCGGAAGCCTGAACGATGCTTCAGCGAGGACATTCTATCATAGGAGACCGCTAAAGCTCTCCTGAAACTTCCGCCTGAAGGCGGGACTACGAACGAGCTGCAATTAAATTTATAGGATAAGAGGTTCGGAGTACAGTGTCCCGCTTGTGAGCAGGACTGATTTTGTATATTATTGCGATATGAAACGCCAGCGCAACCGGTTAAATTTAAAAAGACAAACAACATGCTTATGATTCAGCCCGGCACCGGTCAACGAGTAAACATACCTTAGTGTTCTGAGTTTTCGCTTTTCAACCCGCCGCAGTGGAAACCGTGAATCCCTGAACTTTGAACCCCGTGAACGGTTACAACAAATCTAAGTAAATAAGTATAGATAAGTTCTGTGCGAAATCGGAATGTAGGTTGAGAATTATTCAGGGCCTGAAAAAAGGGAGTGTGTATTCAAAATGTGAGTGACAATAGTAAATCGGCCATTCCTGGCTGAATAACATGTGCGCAGCCAGGAATGACCGCGTTACTTTTACCTCAACCCGGGCATTCACCAGACTCACTCACATTTTGAATACACACTCGAAAAAAAGTAAATCAGACAGATCATTCTGATGGCCAGGGCGTATTGTTGCGAATATACCTGCCGTCTTTCATTTCAGAGAAAAAAATCTGCACTAGCGGATGGATAACTGATTTGTGGGAATCATCAAGTTCAAGCCCACCCTGAGCGGCATAGGTTGTATGGTTGGCGTTATGCACAAGCACATGGTACCAAGGTTGATTACGATTAGGTTGGCTTTGATTCGACTGGTACCATAATTCATCGGCATTGCATGTCTCCGTGTAATCGACAATTACACCTCTATAGCCATATCGCTTATGTTTTACGATTTGCCCTTTGGAAAAAATCCGTCGGGTATTGCACGAGGTTCCTTCATCAGAAAAAGCGTTGATTAATGGATGATGTTCTTCCATAATCGTAAGTAAATCTAACATTAACTTACTGTTTAATGGTTCGTTTACATATTGATAGGCTTTAATCAAATTCCGAAGTACCCGTTCAATTACCGTATCGGAGTTCACGGTTGTCTGTACAATCTTTTCAAGGTAGTTGTTCGAGTATTTTGACATTTTTATAAAATCAGCTGACTGAAATATTTGGCCCTGATTAAAACAGTCGACAAGATGGGGAACACCATCCAATTCAATACGAGCCAGAAAATGTCCAGGAAAATTACAGCCATCAATTTGCAAGTTAAGCCGCTGACCCACCAGGATATAAACATAAGTCAAGCTAATTGGAATACCGACTTTATTATTGACAACACATATAAGATTACTGTTTTTCGGATTGTAATAATCCGTTTCGGTTCCTTTAAGCATTTTTTCCTGGAAAAGAAATTTTGCAAGTTGTATTGGATCTCGATCGGTGTAAATGGTGTCGTATTCATCTGCTAATATATCCAACACGGCTGGAAGTAAGATGGGATAGTGTATTCCTAACTGAAATTTGGCAATACAATCAAATGCATTTTCAATTTTTTCGTATCCATCTTTGATCGTCAAAATTGACCGCCAACTCTGTTTGAGCCATTCTTTTCTATTTTTTTGGAATATGGGGTCTAGTAGCTGTTGTTGGTCGGTGTTGAGTGTAACCTGAAGGTTATATATATCATCTTCTAATGTTGTGCCATGCTGATTCAATTCACTCAGAATTGATTCTTGGATTGAATCTGATTCATCATCAAGAAGATCTAATAAGAATGGTAACTGAGATTTATCTGGTTTGTTCATAGCACACTGTAGTAGTTTTACGTTCAATAATCAATAATAATTTCTATAATAATACCAAATACACACTCTGAAAAGAAATCCATCACGGATTCAGGTATATATTTTAATCTTGGAATTTTGATTTGCCAATCCGAAGGCTGAGCATTTGATCATATTCCTGAATCCGTGAAGGTTTTCTTTGAATGTAGTTGCGAGGCAGTAAGTATTTAGCTGTAGTGACTACTGCAACTGCTTACTAACAAAGCAAATGCATTTAAAGAAAGCCTCCGCAAAGTGGCGACATATTGCTAATTTGTAAAATACCTAACGTGGACAAGCCACAACCAAACAGGAACGATTTAACATTGAAATAAAGGGATGCTTCACATCAGGCGTAGAAAGTAGTTAGTTTACGCTTTTTTCCAAAATATTCCTGAATATCGAAGGAAAAAACTTCAAA
>JAJFLO010000399.1 GCA_021772675.1 Verrucomicrobiota bacterium
ATCTGGGTGATCAACTTTTGGAGTTCATGTTGCAGCGTTGCAGTTTGATGAATGGCGTAGAGTCCGTGACCGGGGTCACTTGCTGCAGAGGATATGATGAGCATTGCGGGAAGGTATTGAAAGAGTATATTCATGAGCGAAATGAGAATGGGACGTTGGTCGACCCGATTTTACGTTTTCATGAATTACATGGAGCCACGGTGGAAGGGCTTCTCCCTGGCTACCGTGTTGAAGATAAAAAAAATCAGGGCTGCGGTGTTCTCATCTATTATGATATTCATAATCGTCAGCGAAAGGACGTACTTTTTGGAAAAAAAGAGGAGAGAGAAAACCTAGAGTTTTTAAGGAAAAAACATCCTGGACAAATGGAAGCGGGTGAGGTTGCCACATTTCTTGAAGAGATGATCAAAAAATTACTTGGCAAAAATAAAAAAGCTGCTTTTTCACAGGATCGGCCTTTGATGGAGATGGGCTTGGATTCCGCCGATTTATTAGAACTTGGTGAGCAGATCCATTACAACTATCAACTTGATCTGGAGCCAGCCTTCTTTTTTCAATACAACACTACGGAACGAATGATTTCATCTATCACGGAGCAAATTGATTCGGCTGCTCCAGAGAAGCTTCCAAGACATAACTCGAATCCAGTGACACGAACTGGAGCCCAGCCTGCGGAAACTCAGGAAGGGATTGCCATTATCGGAATGGCATGCCGACTTCCGGGAGGTATTGCTACGCCTGAAGAACTTTGGGAGTTACTCAAAGCCGGCGGTGATGCTATTGGTGAGTTGCCCCCAGGTCGTTGGTCGTGGCCCGTCGATATCGACCCGATCCATGAGCATCTGGGAATTGATCGGGGAGGGTTCCTTGAGGCGATCGATTGTTTCGATGCCTCCTTTTTCAGGCTTTCTCCAAAAGAAGCGGAGTTGATGGACCCCCAGCAACGTATTCTTCTGGAACTTAGCTGGGAAGTTCTGGACTCAACCGGTTATTCAGTCGAGCATCCGTCCATGAGCGACACTGGAGTTTTTATCGGTGCATGCGGTTCAGATTACAGACTTCTTTTGGAACGGAGCAGGGTGGAAGTAGACGCCTATTTGGGCTTGGGAAACTCAATGTCGGTATTGGCGAATCGCATATCTTACTTTTATGATTTTAATGGCCCCAGTATTCAGATTGATACCGCCTGCTCAAGTTCTCTGGTAGCCGTGCATGAAGCGGTTGAGGCCATACTGGCGGGAAAATGTTCCCAGGCACTGGTGGGCGGAGTTAATGTGATTTGCCATCCTGCCAACACCATCGCCTATTATAAAGCGGGTATGTTAGCCAATGATGGGCGGTGCAAAACCTTTGATGAACGAGCCAATGGCTATGTTCGTGCGGAAGGGGCGGTGATGCTCTTGCTCAAGCCTCTGAACAAGGCTATCTTAGACCAGGATCCAATTCATGGGATTATTAAAGGAACGTACTGCAATCACGGCGGAAAAGCCAGCGGATTGACGGCGCCCAATCCTGAACAGCAAACCCGATTACTTCAGGAGGCATGGCGGGCTGCCGACGTTACCCCTGACACAATTCGCTATATCGAAGCGCATGGTACGGGAACTAAATTGGGTGATCCGATCGAAATGCAGGCCCTCAAAGCAGCTTTTTCAGCGAGTTCCCATAGCTCAGCTACTTTACCTGAAAATAGTTGTGCTATCGGCTCGCTTAAAAGTAATCTGGGCCATTTAGAAGCTGCTGCCGGAATTGCAGGCTTGCTCAAGGTTGTTCTCAGTTTCAAATATCAATCCTTAGTACCTTCAATTAACTTCGAAAAGCTTAATCCCCGGATTGAGTGGAAAGGATCTCCATTCTATATAGCAGAAGTTTATCAAGATTGGCCAACTCGCTCAACGGATGAAAATAGGAGTACTCCGAGAAGAGCCGGGGTCAGCAGTTTCGGATCAGGAGGTACTAATGCTCATGCTGTACTCGAAGAATACAAGAATCGGTCTCCGGTCGGAGCTGTTTCAATCTCATCCATACTCTTTGTGCTTTCGGCAAAAAACAAAGATCGTCTCAAAGCTTATGCCCAAAAGATTTTCAGTTATCTGAACTCGCAGGATGAAGGTTCAAATGCATTTGACCTGGAATCGTTTGCATATAGCTTGCAACGACGTCAAGCCATGGAGGAGAGAATTGCGTTTTTTGCAGCTTCTTTTTCTGAATTAAAAGAAAAACTGGGAAGCTTGGCTCAAGGACATCAGATCAAGGACTGTTATACGGGTAATATCAAAGATAAAAAAGAGGTGGCCCATCACATCGGCTCGAATGGAGAAATCAGTAAAACTTTCAAAACCTGGCTGTTAGCAGGAAAAGCGCAAAAAGTAGCCCAATCGTGGGTGAAAGGGGCTCCGATGAAAGAGTGGAATATTTTTTACAAAAAGGTTCCAGCTATAATGAGTTTACCTGCCTATCCTTTTTCCAAAGAGCGTTATTGGTTTGAAGAAGACTCGTCTTTACCGCAAAATCGTTCCTTGTCTGTCCCTCATTTTTTGCATCCTCTTCTGCATCAAAACGCCTCAAATTTTGCTGAACAGCGATTCAGCTCGATCTTTACAGGGGATGAGTTTTTTTTGAAAGATCATATCGTGAATGGGCGGAAAGTATTGCCATGGGCGGCTTGTATTGAGATGGTCCGGGAAGCGATTAAACAAGCGACCGGAGGTTATCCCAAAGATAAGCAAAATATTAGGCTGAATAGCGTAGTATGGACTCAGCCGATTGTCGTAGGTGTGCAACCCACTGAAGTTCATGTTGGACTATTTCCAGAAGAAAAGGAAGAAATATCCTTTGAGGTCTACACAGAAAACCAGAATTCGGAAAAAGAGATGATTGTATATAGTCAAGGGGTTGCCCTAGTTTCTTCATGTGCCGAGGATCCCTCGTTAAATCTCACCGAATTGCGGACCAGACTCAACAAACACAACCTTAGCGGTGAAGAGTGTTATGAGGCGTTTAGACGTATGGGGATCGACTATGATCCTGCTCACAAAGGTCTTGATAGGATTTACGTTGGGCAAAATGAGGTGTTGGCACAACTGACCCTACCTGCTTCAGTTTCAGAAACCAAATCGCAATATACCCTTCATCCAAGCCTTATGGATTCAGCGCTCCAGGCTTCGATTGGAATAGGGTGGGGACAGGAGTGGCAGCAGTCCGGTAATCATCTATCATTACCCTTTGCGTTGGAAAGCCTTGAAGTTTTTCAATGTTGTCACGAATTGATGTGGACCTGGGTACGTTTCTCCGCCGGTAGTCTACCGGCGGACCCGATTCAAAAATTTGATATTGATCTATGTGATGAGTTTGGGACGGTGTGTATAAAGATACGGGGGTTATCCTACGAAAAGAAGGTAAATAATTTGGATTATTTCTTACATAAAACCAGAAAGAAATGGTTGGCATTAATCGAAGAATGGCAGCATTCACCAACCAATTTTGAAACGGGGTTCTGGGCGGATAAAATCGAAGCAAAGAGAGAGCATGACATTTTAGTTATCAGTGAGGATATGAATGATTTTAATCGGGTAAAAAATATCTTTCAAGCGCTTGTAAAATTAGATCAAAATTACGAGGACCTTTGGAATATTGACCATATGCACCTTCGGGGTAATCTGAAATGTAGAATCGAAGAAACGAATATAAAGCCTTATCTCGCAGATTCAGATTTCCCTCAAACAATATTCTTATTTCTGTCGGGAACAAACCGAAATGGTTCGGTCAATGAGGAGTTGGAGCTGATGTATACCTGCATCCAATCCATCACGCGTTTAGCGGCGACAAAGCCGATTCAATTTTATTGTTGTTATCTCGACGAACCATCAGAACGGTCACTGTATCGAGAAGGGTTTACAGGATTGTTTAAATCCGCTATGTTGGAACGTGTAAATCACCGTTATAGAAGCATTTCGTACGATGCTGAATTGCTTGCGGATGGCCGGGCAGCATTAAGTGTTATACAAGAATGGTTCTGGGATGATACGACGACCATGGCGGCCCCAATGGTACCGATGGTACGTTTTTTGGGAGGGGACCGGTTTGAATTACATGTTCGTGAAGAAACTGAGTTTCAGACACTCGATCAATCCGTTTTATTTTGTGAGGGCGCAAGCTATTTGATGGTTGGTGACCTAGACGGTGTCGGAGAGCTGATTTGCCAGGAATTGGGGCGACAATATCATGCTCAACTCGTCATTTTCTCAAAACATAGTAAGAGTGCTGTGACAGATAACCTCGCCCGCATCGAAGCGTCAGGAGCGTCAGTGATATATCGTTCCGTAGATTTTTTAAACCTCATGGTTTTGGATAAAGAAGTGAAGTTATTAAAAGAAGACAGGATTCAAATTCAAGGGATAATCCAAATGACTTGTCACGTCTCGGAATCCATGAAACTCAAAAAGAGTTTTCAAGAATTCACAGAAACCATTTCCACTGAAATTCAAGCGACATTGAATCTTGATGCGGCGACAATGAAAGAACCATTGGATTTTTATATGGTCTATTCATCTATAGCTGCCTTTGGTACACGCAATGTCCCAAAGTATGCCTATTCCTCAGCGTTTCAAAATGCCATGGTGCGATATCGAAACCGTTTAGTTGAGCAAGGAATCCGATTAGGACGATCCCTGGCTATATGCTGGGGACCTTTTGCACAAAGTGAAATTCAGAATAAGAAAAACTATGTATTAGAGAAACGCTGGACTCCATTACATATAATATCCGATCAAGCACCTCAAATCTCAGGGGCCGTTTTGGTTCTGGTCAATGAGGATTCATTAACTTTCGCAAAGACGCTCAAACAAACCGGTGTGATTCAAAAGGAATCCGCGGTTGTCATAAAGGTTGGTTTGGGCTGTACGAAACGATTTGACAATGCTGTCGATTTCCAAAGCGATTCTTCCGGTCAACGAGCTGCGGAAAATCTTTTAAATACAATGAATGAGTTTGATTGCCTTATCGATTTATCTGATCTGTATCTAGAGTCGAAAGATCATGATTATGAACACTATGGTAAAATAAGCTTATATCAAAAAATAATGGCATCCTGTTCAGCCTTAACTATTTTATATATAACTAAAGGATTACAGCTGTTTAAGGCAAAGGAAATGAGTCTGGCTGGAGCTAAATTTGCCGGATTAATAAAAATGGCGGGGGTTGAGTATAAGCACCACAGATCAATCGCAATTGATATTGATGAGAGTCATTATAACGTGGATGCGCTGGCAAAAATAATATGTAATGAATTCAATTCAAACCATAAAGAAACCGAGGTCTGTTATAGGGAGTCAGGCCGATTTATCCCATATGTTCATGAAACAATTGTGGATCGTGAAAAAAAGGATAATCCATCGTTAAAGCTGTCTAATGTTAGTGCCAAAGGGGTTTATGTCATATCAGGTGGAACAGGGGGAATCGGTCTGCAAGTCGCAAACTATTTAGTCGAAAGAGGAGCTCGACATATTGTTTTGATGGGAAAAACGGTGTTACCATCTAAGGAGGATTGGAAGAACATTGACCATAATGACGATTACTCGATTTCAGTAAAAAATAAGCTGAATCGGATAATAGCCTTAGAAAAGAAGGGCTGTTCGGTTGACGTGTATTCAAATGATTTGAACGATTATGAGTCTATGGCGAACTATTTTAAGAAAATCAGGGAGTCTCAAGGGAAGATTAAGGGGGTTGTACATAGTGCTGCTTCATTCTCTATGCGAACTGATTATGGTGCATTTAATTACAAGCAATCAAGTGATTTTCGGTCGATTTATGAAGTAAAAGTTAATGGGATGGAGCACTTACAAATGGTTTTTAAAGATGATGCCTTGGACTTTTTTGTCAGTTTCTCATCGACTGCGGGACAGGTTCCCTATTTTATGAAGGGCTTAAGTAGTTATGGAATGGCTAATAGTTACCTGGATTATGTCACTAATTATCAAGTATTTAACGGCAATACATATTTTCGCTCAATAGCTTGGGTGGGATGGATGGACGTGGGAATGCATAAACAAAATGAACGATTGGAGGCCGCCCGGGACTATGCCGGAAAACTGGGTTTGTTATTTAATCATTCAAAAGATGGTATTGCGTTGTTTGAAAGTGCGATGATGGTTCAGGTGGAAAACCACAACTTACTTCCATGTCTGCTGGATAATAACAAATTTAATGCGAACAAAGAGCATTTTTATACGGCCGTTAGCAAGAACGAACTTTATGCTGAAGAAGACGAGATTAATGCGGAATCGGCGTTGGCTTTGATGAACTTAAGTCTCAACTCCCCATTCGACGTGCCCGGTTTTGTTGCGGTAAGTGATAAGGAAAAAAGCCTCCGAATTATGGGGTTTGAGCAAGGCGGAGTCACAGATGAAGAAACGATTTTTTCCAAAATTGAGGCATTTGAAAAAGGCAAATTATCCAAACTTCAGTTTGCTGCTTTTTTGAAAACATTGACAAGTAGTGATTTTACAGAATCGATCCTGAATAAAATAGTCCATACAATCAAACGATGTGATCGGAAGGCTTATGGATATTTTGGGCGCACATCAAAAACGATGACCCGTTTTGTTTCTACGTTAAAAAAAGAATACTCATCTACTAACACAAATGGGGATGCTGAACCGGTGCACAATGTTCTTGGAACAGAACGTGTGATTGAAAAAAAATCAGCGGCGGAATGGATTGTAGATGGTCTAGAAAAGGCCTTGAAGTTAAAGAGAAATGCCATTTATGCAGATCACCCCTTCCAGGACTACGGATTGGATTCGATTGGGGCAATGCAATTGTCCATTCTGTTAGAAAAGGAATTCAAATTCTCAATTCAGCCGAATTGGTTTATTGAGTATCCAACCTTAAATTTACTGGCGGATAAATTGACACGGGAAAATCGCTATCAGGGGGCGACGCATTGAATTCTATAAATCAGAAAATCGCGGATTTATTTTCGGGTAATTTTTCGGAGGAAATTGATGGGAAAGCTTCTCCGTTGCAATCTGAAAAAGGATCGGAGACTTTATCTTTCAGTTATCTTTTTTTCTCTGACGTACGAAAAGATATTTCTGATCGGGATAAATATTTATTTACACAGGAACTCGTGGAGTTTGCTGATCAATCCGGATTTGAAGCGGTGTATTTTCCCGAGCGACATTTTTATGAGTTTGGCTCCGTGTATGCCAATAATGGAATTATGGCGGCGTATTTTGCCCCCATTACTCAACGTATCCGCTTACGCACTGCAGCTGTTACCAGCACCTTGCATCATCCGGTAGAAATTGTTGAAAATTGGGCGATGGTGGATGTCTTGTCCAATGGCCGGGTGGATCTTGGATTTGGCAATGGATGGAACAAACCCGATTTTATTTTATCTCCGGATACCTATGACAATCGCGTATCACTTCGCAATGAGCGGATTCCAATCATACAGAAACTATGGCGAGGGGAATCCGTTCATTTTCCTGGTCCAGGGGGTGAGATGTTTCCGATTACGGTGTATCCACGGCCAATTCAGAAAGAACTCAATGTCTGGTATGTGACCAATTCGGTGCACGGTTTTGAGCATGCAGGAAAGCAAGGATACAACGTATTTACCATGTTGTATGGAATTGATTTGAATGCATTGGGGAAAAAAATAGATGTGTATCGACAGGCAAGGAAAGACGCTGGCTTTGATCAAGATGCAGGAATTGTTTCTTTAATGATGCATACGCTTGTCCATCCTGACATAGAATGGGTGCAACGGATGGTATCAACTCCGTTTAAAGCCTATATTCGTAGCAGTCTCTTACCTCAAATGAAATCCGCAGGAAAAGTACTGAATGATGATGAAGTTGAAAAAATGGTGGATTATTCTTTTGCCCGCTATTTTCAGACCGGAGGTGTCTTTGGCCCGCTTGAGGATTGTCAAAAACAAGTAGATAGGGCCGTTCAGGTTGGGGTGAATGAAATCGCGTTTTTGCAGGATTTTGGCGTGGATTACGCTGCTGTTTTGGAATCGTTGGTTCATTTAAAGCGATTGGTGGATTATTATGGTAATAAGCGGGGCAAATGATGGAGAATAAAAAAGGTCTCTTAAATTTGGTGCATGACTGGATTCAGGATGTAGAATCCGAATCCGCAGGCTCTAATTATAAAGATATTCCAGATCAGAGCATCGATAATCAACAATCCATTGAGGCGAATATAAACGGGTTAGAGCCCATTGCAATCATCGGATTATCCGGTTTTTTCCCGGGTTGCATGAATGTTCAATCATTTTGGGATCATCTTGATAGAGATGAATCATTAATCACGGAGATTCCTCGGGAACGGTTTGATTGGAAGACGTATTATAATCCAAATGGAAAGAAAAACGGCTCAATGTGCACAAAATGGGGTGGGTTTATTCCGGATATTGCATCCTTTGATCCCGGGCTATTCAATATTTTGCCAGCAGAAGCCGATGAAATTGATCCTCGTCATCGACTTCTCTTGATGTCGACCTGGCAGACTTTGGAAGATGCGGGCATTGATCCGCTGTCATTAAAAAAAAGCAATACGGGTGTATTTATAGGGTGTGAGGATAATGAATATGCCCAATTGATGCGAGATAACGGTGTGTTGTCAGAAGGACTTTTTAATCAAGCGGATAGCATGATCGCAAATCGAATCTCATATCACTTCGATTTTTCGGGTCCAAGCGAATTCGTGAATACAATGTGTTCTGCTTTTGCTGTTGCTCTGCATCGTGCGGTGGTTGCTTTACGTGCGGGTGAGATTGACCGTGCCATTGTGGGGGCCGCCAATATTATGTTGTTGCCTGATCTTTTTATTAGATTGTCGGAGGGGGGACAACTAAGCACTCAAAAAATGGTTAAGTCCTTCGGCAGGGGAGGGGATGGATATATACGTTCTGAGGGTGTAGGCACCGTTTTAATTAAACGGTTGAGTGATGCCAAAAACGATCATCGATCTATATATGCAACCATAAAACATACAGCCGTAAATTATAATGGTCAGGGCGGATTGTCCATCGCGACCCCCAATACGGAAGCACATAAACAGGTTATGAAAACCTGTTATAGGGAAGCAGGGATTAATCCTGTGAAATTGGCCTATATAGAGGCGCAGGGCATGGGGCTTCCAGTTGCGGATATCGCAGAATGGGCGGCAATGAACCGTGCCTTGACGGAATTAATTGAAGAAGGTGGATACACGATAGAGCCTGGATTTTGTCGTGTGAGTACGTTAAAGCCAATGGCAGGCCATATGCAGGCCGCGTCATCGTTAGGAGGACTGCTGAAAATCATACGAAGTTTTCAAACCAAAAAAATCCACAAAGTGTTAGGTTATACCGAACCAAATGAGTTTTGTGATATGGAAAATACACCCTGTCGTATCGTGACGGACACAGAATTCTGGGCGGAGACCGCTTATCCACGACTTGCCGCTTTGCATTCATATGGATCCGGAGGGAACAATGCCCATGTACTATTGGAAGAGTTTCATCCCGATGACAGCAATGAGATAAGAGATCAAAATACATTGCCTGTGATGATCTGTTTATCCGCTAAAACCGAGAATCAATTGCGCATAGTAGTGCAGCGATTGCATGAACATTTAACAAAGATGCAGGATATAGATCTTATTGATTTATCTTTTACCTTAAATACAGGCCGACCTGTTTTTGATTATCGGTGTGCTATTCTGGCAAAATCCATTGAAGAGCTGATTCATAGCTTGAATAGATTTAAATATGAGGATATGAATCATCCCTGTTTTTCGGGGAGGCGAAATGCCGAGTCTGTTATTGATCTCACTCTCCAAGTGAATAAAATAGACTTTAATGATCTCGCCATAAAATGGGTAAATGGGGCATCAATAAAAAATCCAAGATTATTGTATTTCAATCAACCCGTGCACCAATTAACGGGGTTGCCAGGATATCCGTTCGAGAAAAAACGCTATTGGTTTCAGTCTCAAGATATGAGGTCCGTTGAAGAATCACAACTTGCCATTCCCCGCGAGACATTATCTCAAAATCAGGAAATGTATGATGTCGATGGAATCAAAAAACTTTGTATACATATTTTAACCAATAAATTAGCCATTCCTAAAGAGCAAATTGATGATAAAAAGGAGTTCTCGCAATATGGATTGAATTCCATTAATGCAACTCTGTTTATTCGAGAACTTAACAAAGAAATCCCCGTAACAGTTGCACCAAAACTATTCTTCATTTTTCCTAATATTTCAGATTTTTCGCAGGCAGTTACTGAACTTCTGCAAAATGAGGAATCTACAGGAACATCCACAGCGGAATTAACAGCATCAGCGCAAACCGCAACGTATGACTTTTCAAAGAAATGTAATGCGTTATCATGCGAATCGGGGAATGCGGCTCACTGGTCCGATTCGTCTATTGTTTTTGAGATGTCTATTCATGAAAATGAATTCAGAGATCTGGTTTCAGGGGTAACGGATCCGACAACGATGCATCGTGATGACATGTCCATTACTCCTTCAGATAACGTCACTTTTTTTCAATATGTAGACAAAATTTTCGAAGTGTTCTTTTATTTTTATAACGTCAATAAGCTGAATAACCAATTCCAGGGGCATCTCATTCAGGAAATTTATAAATCAGGCAAACTCTCTCTGCCATCACAAAAGGAATTCTCTATTTATCCCTGGGCTATCCCCTATGATCTTGGTCGTGACATCTATCATTTTATCGTCAAAAATAATTTATCCAGTACGTTGGAAATCGGGTTGGCTTACGGTCTATCGGCTCTTTTTATATGCGAAGCGCATCAATCCCAAAAAAATGGATTCCATATGGCAATTGATCCGGAACAGGAAAAAAGCTTTCAAAATATCGCGCTTACTCAATTGGAGAAGGCAAATTTGAGCAGTTATTTTGAACATGTCAATTTACCCGATTACCTCGCTTTACCCAAACTGTTAAATGAACAAAGAGAATTCGATTTTATCTTTATCGACGGCCTCCACCTCTTTGACTATGTTTTGCTGGATTTTTTCTATGCGGACTTGTTACTGAAGGAAAGGGGGTACATTGCGTTTGATGACAGCCGAGCTCCCGGGGTTAGTCCCGTTCTTGATTTTATTAGAAAAAATAGAGACTATAGAGAAATTCCTTCCTCGATTAACAGATTGACTATTTTTCAAAAAAACGATTCTGATCAAAGATTTTTAGGGGATCCTTCCGGTTTTGTCGAGTGTTTTGGCAAATCAACGACGTTTCGTTCAGCAGATAATAGTCAGAAGACGGTCGATCATCAGGAATTAATGCAGACGTTCGTTTCTAAAATTAGCGATTTTATCCGCTGTAATCTTTTTCCCATTGAAAAACCGTGGAACTGCATCATCAATCTTGAAGGCAAAAGGAATACATCCTGGAAAGTTCGTTTGACTCAAGATCGCGTAGAATATGCCTTTTTGAAATTGAAACAACACCCACTTCGTGCTGATTCGCAAATAGAATTGAAAAACAATGAGGGGCACGATACGAAACATGACAGCCATGATTCTGTTCATCAAACCAAAGATAAAATTGCCATTGTCGGCATTAGCGCCCGATTGCCTAAATCAGAAACAATTGATTTGTTTTGGGAAAATTTGCTTAACGAGCGGGATTTATTTTCTGAGATTCCCAAAGACCGCTGGGAATGGAAAAACAGCAACGACGGCAGTGAACGCCATGCTAATAAAACAAGCCTAAAAGTAGGAGGATTCATCGATGATATTTATTCATTTGACTCTTTATTTTTCAACATATCTCCAGACGAAGCCAAACTCATTGATCCTCATCAGCGATTGCTATTAGAGGAAACCTATAAATGCATTGAGGATGCAGGATATAAATTAAAAGATTTGGCAGGAAGTAACACTTCGGTTTTTATTGCCATTCATAATAACAGTTTTCAAGAGCGGCATTGGCATATAAACATGGAAATAGATCCATCTTTAGTAACGGGGGATCATCGCTTTACTGCCAATCGCATTTCATATTTTTTCAATTTCAATGGATCCAGTGAAATCATTAATGCTGCATGTGCTTCAACCTCGGTAGCCATATGCCGTGCGGTAAAATCTCTACAGCATGGAGAATGCGATATTGTCCTGGTTGGCGCTGCCAGTATTGACTTTTCAAATACGTCAACGATGGGACTTTCTAAGTTAGGAATCATTTCACAAACGAACGCTTGTGCTCCGTTTAACGAGGAAATTTCCGGATTGATACCGGGAGAAGGTGTGGGGGTTATCATGCTAAAACGCCTTTCCGACGCCGAAATTCAGAAAGACAACATTTATGGGGCCATCGCGGGGAGTGGAATTAATCATGCAGGAAACCTGTCGGGATCGTTTCTCATACCGAATTCTATTTCACAGATAAACCTGATGCAGCGAGTTTTAAACGAAACCCGAATAAGGGCAGATCAAATCGATTATATTGAAGCCCACGGGACGGGCGGGCATGCAGACGCTATAGAGTTGGAAGCGATCAAAAAGGTCTTCGGGAAGGAAAATGTGACCGAAGATATAAATAATGAAATACACATAGGAAGTGTAAAATCATATTTAGGCTTCAGTGATGCGGCCAGTGGTATTCCGCAATTGGTAAAAGTTATATTGATGATGAAATATAAAACGTTTATTCCAACCTTGAATTTTCAAAATGAATCCTCTTCTGTCAGCCTCAAGAATACCGGTTTGTCAATACTCAAAGAAAAAAAGGCTTGGAGTGCCGGGCTGGATGACGATCGAATTTCAAGATCAAGAATAGCTGCAATTAATTCGTACGGATTGGGAGGGACTACGGCCTTTTTACTCGTTGAAGAGTACGATAAATCAGCACCAAACGAAAAGAAAGGCATTAATCGGGCTGAACCTTTCTGTATTCCCTTGTCAGCTCCCGCGCAAGATGCGTTGCGGAGTTACGCTGAACGAATCCATCAATATATTCTTCGCAACAACCAGATCAATCTGGATGAATTAGCTTATACCCTTCAAGTGGGGCGACAGGCATGCAGGTATAGAATTGTTTTCATTATTAATAGTACAGATGAATTAGTGCAAAAACTCGATCAATTTCTAAAAGGCGAACAGCACATTGAAAATTGTATTCGAGGCACTGCCGATCAGGAACTCTCTGAAGCGACCTTTCGCGAGGTCTTTGAGGACAATGACTTCAAGCAAATGGCTGCTCAATGGGTTGTAGAAGGAAAATTAAAACCGCTCGTAAGTCTTTGGATCAAAGGAATAGAAATCGGTTGGGAGCCGCTGTATCCCGAGGTTAAACCTTGGAAGATTTCTGTCCCTTCATGCCCTTTGGCCCATAGAATTCATAAACCCGAAATCAGAGTAGAGCAACATCATAAATACAAGGTTGATGAACAGAAGAATACAGTGAATAAACAAATGCACTCTTCTTTAGACAATATTAACGAAACGGTTGTAAAGATTGTCCAAAACAACTTGGATCTTGGGGCCGGGGATTTTGAATTTGATACGCCTTTTTCAGAGCTTGGTGTCGATTCTTTAAGGGTGGTTCAATTAGTCGCTAATCTGGAGTCTGAGTTCAATATTAAATTACGGACGTCCGACGTATACAGCTATCCCAGTATCGAGAAGATAACTGAATATATTGCCTCGGTTCTGAAGGAAAATTGTATCAGGGAATCCGAAACTGAATTAACTCAATCCGCTAATAAAAAATTGCCCGTTCATTCCGGGATGGATTATGATCAGAATCGACCGATTGACAATGAAGACATCGCAATCATTGGTATGAGTTTGCGCTCGGCAGGGGCAAACAATTATACTGAATTCTGGTCTAATTTAAAACAAAAATATTGTGGCATCACCGATCTTCCAGAAGATCGTGAGCTAACTTTTGATTCTGAAAGATTAGGAACATTGAAGGGAGGATATCTTTCAGATGCAGATAAATTTGACTCGTCGTTTTTCAACTTTACTCCTGAAGATGCTAATTGTCTTGATCCCGGGCATCGAATCTTATTGGAGTCAGCCTATGCGGCAATTGAAGATTCCGGATATAGTCCTGCCAGTTGGAAAGGGACAAAAAATGGTATTTTTATTGGTCTTGAGGAATCAGATTATCCCACAACTGAGACATCTAAATTCACCTCAGTTCATGGAGGAACGGCTTCCGCCAGAATTGGATATTATTTGGATACCAGTGGGCCATTGTTGACTTTAAATACAGCATGCTCATCGTCACTGGTTGCCGTTCATTATGCCTGCAAAAGTCTTTTGGACGGGGAAAGCGATTGTGCGTTAGCCGGCGGATGTCATATCACCTGTGATCCCGTCGGCATGTTATCCCGCTTATCGCAAACCGAAGGCATGGTGTCACCGGATGGAACCTGTTATGCTTTTGATCAACGGGCCAATGGTATGGTTATTGGTGAAGGTGTTGGGGTGGTCGTGTTGAAACGGTTATCCGATGCCTGTCGCAATCATGACACTATTCATGGAATTATTAAAGGAACTGGAATTAATTTTGATGGAAAGTCAAATGGATTAACTGCCCCGAATGGTGCGCGACAACGTGAATTATATGAACATATCTGTATGAAAAGCGGGGTAGAACCCCATCAAATTTCTTATATAGCGGCGCACGGAACCGGAACTCCTTTGGGGGATTCGGTAGAATGTAATGCACTCATTGATGTTCATAAGGCATCGACCAATAGAAAACAATATTGTGCATTAACATCTGTCAAAACAAATATTGGACATACCTTAGCCGCATCTGGTGTTATTAATTTGATTTCGGCAACCCTGGCATTAAAACATAAGCAAATCCCTCCTACGCTCAATTTCGATTATTCCAATAACGGTATAAACTTCAAAGGAAGTCCCTTTTATGTGAATACATCGCTAAAGGAATGGACGATGCCGGAACGATATGCTGCCGTGAATGCTTTCGGGCATACAGGAACGAATGCTCATGTTATCCTTTGCAATGAAGATGCTTCCACAGAAAGAAATCAAGCGGTATCAATTCATCATTCCGATGTCTCTACTTTATTTATATTATCAGCTAAAAATGTGGCTTGCTTGAAGTCATATGCGCGGGTGGTAGCATCCTATTTAGCGTCTTGCGACAATCTTGATTTGAGATATTTTTGCTACACCTTCCAGGTGGGGCGCGAGGCAATGAGTGAGCGACTGGCGGTCATTTCTACCGATAAGGATTCGTTAATGAATACTCTGACAGCATTTGTGGAGGAGAGACATACCGAAGGACCGTTTTTTCGCGGGAGTTTAAAGAAGAACAGTGCGATTAGCAGAGAGGGAACATCTTCTAATGCAAGATTGATTGAGGAATACTTTCGAGACAGGGAATATGCTCATTTGGCGGAGTGGTGGGTGAAAGGTTTGGACATTGCCTGGAATCAGATGTATGAGCCTGGAAATATTCGACGATTGGCGGGGCTTCCCACATATCCTTTTGTAAGGGAACGTTATTGGCTAAAAGTGGAGAATTCAAAAGAATCAGGCCGTGTCAATGACGTGACCGGACCAGTAAAAACAGACAGGTACTCCAGCCGGCAATTTCCTTTACCTGAGAAGAATAATGGGATCAACAATCATTCTTCCCAATTTGACATAGAAGAAACCGCGCAATTATTCATACTTAAATTGGTTGCGGATCAATTGCAAAAACCGGTTAGTGTCATCGATAGTGCTGCAAGTTTTTCCGATATAGGATTGACTTCTGCCGGGCTTGTAAGCATGACCAAGGAGATCAAAAATAAGATTCATTCAGAATTCTTGCCCAGCCTGTTTTTTGAATATACAACGCCGTCAGATTTATCATCTTATCTTGCCAAAAACTATGCCGATGCAGTTGATCGTTTAATTGTGCCGAAAAAGGAATTGAAAAGAGATATTAGCGGAACAGGATTAATAGATGATCAAAAGATTTTGGTATCCCGTCCGATAAAGACAGGAATCGAGAATCCGTTGGGGTATACATCAGATGTAGAACCCTCTGAAGTAGAAAATAGACCTCAAAAGCTGAGCATTGCACCTAAAAAATACCCGCTTTCAGAAGACCAGAAAGGTGTTTGGGCATTGCAGAAAACCTATCCCGAAATGACTGCCTATAATGTTCCCCTTTGTTTTCGTGTTTTTGGCATAAACATTGACTTGTTTAAAAAATCTTGTCAGTTTTCAGTAATGCAGCATCCCATTTTATACTCCATGATTAGGGAGGAGAATGGAATTCCATATCAATGGATGCTGCCTGCGCAAGATCTAGTCGTTGAACAAGAGGATCTCTCGGATTTTGAACCAAATAAAATTTTAGCCTATCTAAAGAAAAAAAACAAGGAATTCTTTGTTCTGAATGAGGACCCCTTGCTGCGAATTCACCTTTTTTCCTTGTCCAGTGTAGAAACAATAGTATTGATGGATATTCATCACCTTGTTTTTGACGGCAACTCGATTTCGATATTACTGAGAACACTCTTTGATGCGTATCGGGATTTTATAAACGGGAAAGATCCTATTCTCGTTTCTTTGCCAGCCACCTATTATGATTTTGTCAAAGAAGAACAAAGAATGCTTGAAAGCGAGGAAGGAGAATCCCGCCTTCTGTTTTGGAAACAACAGTTATCCGAGCCTTTACCTCACTTGACTTTACCAACTGATTATCCTCGCTCTTCTACTCAAAATGAATTTTTAGGAAAAACCCGTTCCCAACGTCTTCCTTCCGAATTGTGTGTGCAAATCAAACGGTTTGCAAAAAGCCAACAAACCTACTTGTCAGCTGTGTTTATGGGGTTGTTAGACGTTCTGCTGCATCAATATACGGGGCAAAGAGACCTTGTCGTTGGCATGCCGGTCAATGGTCGGAATCAAGCGCGTTTTGATCAAGTTCTAGGCTATTTGATTAACATGGTTCCCATGCGGAGTAAAATTTCGAAAAATGAATCCTTTTTAGCGTTCTTAAACACGCTGCAAAAGACCATTGTCAATGGAATGGCTCATGCCTATCCTTTCTCAGCGTTGATTCGGGGTCTGGACATTCCGATAGTGGACAGAAGAGCTCCTGTATTTCAAGTGGCTTTCTTGTACCAGGATTTCTTCAAAGAAATCGATCGTCAGGAATTTCCCATCCAGTTTGTTGAAGGTATGCATCAAGAAGGAGAATACGAGATTGTTTTGGAGGTTTTCGAACACCAAGATAGTTTTGTGCTGAATTGGAAATACAATCCTGAGTTGTTTGATGAATCAACCATCATTCGCATGATGGGACATTATTCAAAGCTCATCGAAGCGGTCATTAGCCAACCTCAATTAGCCTTAGACGAATACTCTATCGTCTCAAAGGAGGAGGAAAAAATAGTTCTTCGGGATTGGAATAATACCCAAGCAGCCTATCCCAAAGATATGTGTGTCCATGAACTTTTTGTCGCGCAAGCCGAGAAATATCCACAAGCCACGGCGGTTGTTTTCAAAAATCAATCATTAACTTATAACCAGCTGGATCAAAAAAGTACAGCACTAGGCCAGTACCTGCAAAATCAAGGGCTTCGATCTAATGAACTCGTTGGTATTTATGTAGATCGTTCGCCCGACATATTAGTGGCCTTTTTAGGCGTACTCAAGGCGGGTGGAGCTTATGTGCCTCTGGATCCGGAGTATCCCGAGGAACGATTAAAATATATCTTAAAACATAGTGAGGCCCATTTCATTCTTACGCAATCCCGACTAAAAAAAAGAGTTGAAGGCTTATTGGGTCCACAAAGCCAATCTGAAACCTCAAAGCAGGGGACTTCGATTGTGGCTTTAGATGAGCCGTGGCCAGATATTCAAGGAATTCCGATAACGCTGAAAAAAGTACCAAGTTGTGATTTAGCTTATGTCATTTATACCTCAGGAAGCACCGGTTCCCCAAAAGGTGTGATGATTCGCCATCAGGCGTTAACGAATCTTCTTGTTTCAATGACGAATCGGCCTGGGCTTCACCGAAAAGACAAATTACTTGCGGTGACAACCTACAGTTTTGATCTATCTGTTCCTGATTTATATCTGCCCATTATAAATGGCGCTCAATGCCATATTTGCGACCTTGAAACATCAAAAGACGTAGAACGGCTGAAGAAGTGTATTCAGCAGATTAAGCCCAGCATTATGCAGGCGACTCCATCAACCTGGATGATGCTTTTTCATGCCGGTTGGAAAAATGAAGAAAATCTTAAAATTCTCTGTGGGGGGGACGCCCTCACAGAACCTTTGAAAAAACACTTTGTTCGAACAAAGAGTCAGGCTTGGAATTTATTTGGTCCAACTGAAACAACGGTGTGGTCAGTTATTGAACAGATTGAAGCGGAAAGACCAATTACGATTGGAAAACCGATTGCCAATACTCAGATCTATATTCTGGATTTTCACCACCGGCCGACCCCAATTGGTATTCCTGGAGAACTGTGTATTGCGGGGGAGGGTTTGGCTAACGGATATTTCAATCAACCCGAATTAACTGCCGAAAAGTTTATAGACAATCCGTTCAATCCCGAAACTAAACTCTATCGCACCGGAGATTTGGCCCGGTGGCGGATTGACGGCCGGTTAGAGTTTCTTGGGCGTATGGATTTTCAGGTTAAAATTCATGGATTTCGCATTGAGTTGGGTGAAATAGAATGTCAACTTAATCGTCACTCAGATATTAAAGAAAGTGTTGTCATAGTCAAAGAGAATGCAGGATCAAAACAGCTGGTGGCCTATTACGTTCCCCATCGACCAGGAAAAAATGATTCGAAAGAGTTAAAGCGTTATTTAGAGACGAAACTGCCAGAGTATATGGTTCCCGCGTTTTTGATTCCTCTGGATACAATTCCTTTATCCTCCAATGGAAAATTAGATCGAAAAGCGTTGATGAGTCGTAAAATTTCTATAATTAAAAACGACCAGAGGGTACTTCCTGCATCGGCAATTGAAAAGAAGGTGTTACAACTTTGGCAAGAGATTCTGGAAGTTCAAAACATCGGAATTACAGATGGTTTTTTTGCTGTAGGAGGCAACTCAATAAGTGCCGTGATTCTATCTGATAAAATTAGCAAGACGTTTCACGTTTCATTTACCGCAAAAAATCTATTCAAATATTCAAATGTTCAACTGATTAGTCAGTATTTAAATGAAATGGATGAAGTTATTTCGCCATCGGAAGCTGGTCAGGAGGAATTAACAAAAAATCAGGGGTCGTCCTCACGCCTTTTTGAAGGCGAAGATTCTCAAAAGCCATACAAATACCCGGACTATTATAAGGAATCTTTGGCCATTATAGGCATGTCGTGTCATTTTCCCGGGGCAACGAATTATAGAGAATTTTGGCATAATCTTAAAGAAGGCAAAGAAAGCACGCGATTTTTATCCAACGAAGAACTGTTTGAGGCCAATGTCCCAGAGAAACTAATTAACAATCCCCATTATGTTCCCATGCAATTAGCCATAAATGGAAAAGATTTATTTGATCCCGGTTTTTTTAGTCTTTTACCGAATAATGCGACTCTTATGGATCCTCAATTCCGTCTCTTATTGCTTCATTCCTGGCAAGCCATTGAGGACGCAGGTTATGTTGCCAAAGATATCCCGGAGACCAGTGTTTTTATGTCGGCCTCCAATAGTTACTACCAAGCCTTGCTAACACAGTCTGCGATGATTCAGGAATCCGATGAATTTGTGGCTTCAATTTTAGCTCAGGGAGGAACTATTCCGACTCTAATTTCTTATCAATTGGGATTAAAAGGGACAAGTATGTTTGTTCATTCTAATTGCTCATCCTCACTGGCCGCATTATCTGTAGCCAGCCAAAGCTTACAATTGAACGAAGCAAGAACCGCGATGGTAGGTGCATCGACCGTCTTCCCTCCCTCGAAAATCGGGTACGTATATGAACCGGGGCTTAATTTTTCAAGTGACGGACATTGCCGAACCTTTGATGCGTCAGCTGATGGCATGATTGCCGGAGAAGGGGTCGGTGTAATCGTCTTGAAAAAGGCTCTAGATGCCATTGAGGATGGCGATCATATTTATGCGCTCCTCCGGGGCATCGGCTTGAATAATGATGGTTCGGATAAAGCGGGATTTTATGCACCGAGTGTAAATGGCCAAGCTGCAGTTATTGAAAAGGTGTTGACGTCAACCGGGATTGATCCGCGGTCGATTGGCTATGTTGAGGCACATGGAACAGGAACGAAATTAGGGGATCCTATTGAGGTCATGGCCTTGACAGAGGCTTATCAAAAATATACACCCCAAAAACAGTATTGCGCTCTTGGTTCCGTAAAACCGAATATCGGACACCTAGATACGGCTGCGGGATTAGCCGGTTGTATTAAAGTTGCTTTAAGCTTGAAGAATAAGGAAATTCCTCCATCCATTAACTACACAAAACCGAATCGGGAAATTAATTTTGAGCAATCACCCTTTTATGTGATAGATCGCTTAAAGAAATGGTCCGAAGAGTCAACGCCACGTCGAGCAGCGTTAACTTCGCTTGGCATTGGGGGAACAAATGGCCACGCGATTCTGGAAGAATATCAGGCTGTCGCAGCAGAGCAGGCTTCTGTTAAATTAAATCACGGTGTACAAAACCGGGATCAGCAAGTTTACGTCGTCCCTTTATCTGCCAAAAACAAGGAGCGGGTTTATACTTATGCCAAAAAGCTGTTAACGTTTCTTAAAGAACATCAAAACAACATCTCTGATCTAAGAAATTTATCATACACCCTTCAGATAGGACGAGAGGCGATGCAAAGTCGGGTGATTTTTATTGTCCGCTGTGTGGATGAACTGATTGAGAAACTGGAGGGTTTTATCGGTGAGAAGAAAAAGAAGTGGTTTGTAGGGGAAGTTAGAAAGGGCAATAATGGTTCTGAAAGTTTCGAACACAACGAGGATTCTGAGCAACGCATTCACAAATGGATCGTAAAAGGAAAATTTAAGAAGCTTGCAAAATTTTGGATAAAAGGGGGGCATATAGAATGGACATTGCTTTATCAAGACGACCGACCTCAGCGAATGAGTCTTCCGACCTATCCATTTGCCGAAGAATACTATGGAATTCAGAATAAGGCAGGCAAGATTTGTGGAACGATGCAAGAATATCCATCCCTTAAATCTGATGGAGAAGTTTCAAAAAGACTTGAAACATCCGGTATGTTGATGCTTAGACCTGTCTGGAGGGAAAATTCCATTAGTCCCGGTAAAAAAGATCACGAATACGCGGAACATAAAGTATTCCTGTGTGGTTTTAGGAAAAACCGTCAGCGATTGCAGGATAAGGCCTCGGAACTCTCTTTTGTTCATCTGGAGTCAGATGAAAAGACATTAGAAAATCGCTTTGAAGACTATTCATTAGAATTGTTTGAAAATATTCAGACGATTCTTCAGGAAAAATCTGAAGACCAGGTACTTCTTCAAGTCCTTGTTCCGGATAAAGGTCCTGAACAGGTTTTTTCCGGGCTTTCAGGACTTTTAAAAACAGCGCATATAGAAAACCCCAGGATTGTGGGGCAGATCATCATTATTCAGGAAGAAGAGAGGACAAATGATCTCATTGCCAGGCTACTGCATTGCCGTAATTATCCGGAGTATCATCAATTCCGCTATGGAGGGGAAAAATGTTTTGTCAGCGGCTTTGAGGAAGAGACCAGTTCTGAGTTAGGAAGGGAGCTGCCTTGGAAGGAGGGCGGAGTTTATCTCATCACCGGTGGAGGCGGGGGCTTGGGGTGGATGTTTTCCCGGGAAATTGCAGAAAAAATAAAAAATGTAAAACTGATCCTCACGGGCCGTTCAGAATTGGAAACAGAGAAAAAAGAGAGACTCAAGGACCTTGAATTTCTGGGAGCAAAGCTTGAATATCACGTTTCAGATGTTTCTGACAAGGATTCCGTTGAGATCCTCATTCGGAAAGTTCAAAAAGATTTTGGCGAGATCAATGGGATTATCCATAGCGCGGGAATTATCAAAGACAACTTTATCCTAAAAAAAACCAAGGAGGAATTTGCCCAGGTGCTTGCTCCAAAGGTTAAGGGTGTCATGAACCTTGACGAAGCAACAAAAAACCTTGAGCATCTGGACTTTTTTGTGATGTTTTCCTCGGCTTCCGGTGCATTGGGCAGCGCAGGGCAGGCAGATTATTCGGCTGCTAATGCATTCATGGATTCTTATGCCACGGTTCGCCAATCGCTATGTGAGAGGAGGTCGCGAAGCGGTCGAACCTTGTCGATTAATTGGCCACTATGGAAAGAGGGCAACATGGGCGTTGATGAAACGACTGAAAAAATTCTCAAAGACGGTTTGGGTATGTTGCCCATGAAAACCTCTTCGGGAATTGCCGCCTTTTACCGCAGTTTATCTTCTAACCCGTCCCAGGTACTGGTGATGAACGGCATCCTGAAAAAAATGAAACAAAACCTGCTTGTCGATAAATCGGAGAAACTGTCGGAGAAGAAAACCACGCCAGCTTCCCCGGTTAATTTCAAGACGCTTCAAGCAAAAACCTTGCACAGGCTTAAACTTCTTGTTGGGAAGGAAATGAAATTTCCCGCGTCCAGATTTGACCCGGAAGAAGCTTTGGAAAGTTATGGGATTGATTCGATTATCATCACCCGGTTGAATCAAAAATTAGAAGACATTTTTGGAGAAATTTCCAAAACCTTATTTTTTGAATATCAAACATTAGGCGCCTTAACAGTTTATTTTATTACGAATTATTCTCAAGCCTGTGTGCAGTGGATAGGTCTTCAAGAAGAGCCATCCACTGTTTCAGAGGAAATAGTAGACGAACGTTCTTTTGCAGGAACGTTTTCCTCGCTTACTTCCTTAAAATTGAAGAAGATTCGCTCGTGTGCATCTGCTTCAAGGGTAATGAATAATAATGGGACTCAAGAACCCACTGCCATTATTGGTATAAGTGGCCGTTATCCCCAGGCCGATAATCTGGAAGACTATTGGCGGAATTTGAAATCCGGTAAGAATTGTATTGTAGAGATCCCTGAAGATCGTTGGTCATTGGAAGGGTTCTTCCATCCAAATAGAGAGGAGGCAATAGCTCAAGGAAAAAGCTATTGCAAGTGGGGAGGATTTCTCGAAGGGTTTTCAGAATTTGATCCCTTGTTCTTTAATATTTCCCCTCGGGAAGCGATGAATATGGATCCTCAGGAACGTCTTTTTCTTCAATCCTGTTGGGAATTATTTGAAGATGCGGGGTACACCAGGGAACGTCTTGCTCGCCAGCATAAAGGGAGGGTTGGTGTTTTTGCGGGTATTACCAAAACGGGTTATGCTTTATATGGTCCTGAACTTTGGCAACGAGGAGAGCAGATATACCCTTATACGTCGTTCAGTTCAGTAGCGAATCGAGTATCTTTTCTGCTAAATTTAGAAGGTCCGAGTATTCCCATAGATACAATGTGCTCGTCTTCTTTAACAGCTATTCATGAAGCGTGTAAACATTTGCACCAGGATGAGTGTGAAATGGCGATTGCCGGCGGTGTCAATCTCTATCTCCATCCCTCAACGTATACGAGTGTCTGCTCTCAAAGCATGCTATCGACCAATGGTCAATGCAAAAGTTTTGGTAAAGGAGGAAATGGCTTCGTTCCCGGCGAAGGTGTTGGCGTAATTTTATTGAAAAGCCTTGCGAAAGCGGTTAAAGACGGAGATTACATTTATGCTATTATTAGAGGCTCAAGCACGAATCATGGAGGCAAAACAAATGGTTACACGGTTCCTAATCCCAATGCCCAGAGAGATCTTATTAGAGAAACCTTAGATAAATCCGGAACGAATGCCCGAATGATCAGTTACGTTGAGGCTCATGGAACTGGGACGGAATTGGGAGACCCGATAGAAATTACCGGACTAACTCAGGCATTTCAAAAAGATACAGGGGAAACTGGTTTTTGTGCGATCGGTTCAGCCAAATCGAATGTTGGCCATTTGGAAGCGGCTGCCGGAATAGCGGGCATTACAAAAATTCTCCTTCAAATGAAACATCAGATTTTGGTTCCGAGTTTGCATGCCAAAACATTAAATCCAAATATTGATTTCAAGAAAACACCCTTTGTTGTTCAGCAAAAACTTGCTGAATGGAAACGGCCGATGATTGAAACAGACGGTCGACTGGAAGAATATCCTAGAATTGCGGGGATTTCTTCGTTTGGAGCAGGCGGATCCAATGCCCATGTAATACTCGAAGAATACGACAATCAGTTATCAGTGAAGAGTGATCAGTTATCAATAAAAAATCAACCCGTTCTGATTGTGTTGTCTGCCAGGAACAAAGAGCGGCTAAAAGAATATGCCAAAAAACTCCTGAAGTACGTTTCCCGACACCTGACACCTGACACCTCGCTCCTTTCTGATCACTCTCCTCAATCAACTGATAACTGTTCACTACTCACTACTCACTTGTTTGACCTCGCCTACACCTTGCAGGTCGGTCGAGAAGCGATGGAAGAGCGACTGGGCTTGATTGTCTACTCATTGCACGAGCTTATGGATAAGCTGCACGACTTCATTGAGGGAAACGCCGACGTGGAAGATCTCTATCTGGGCCGGGTCAAACGTAAGAAAGACTCGTTGGCCGTATTTGCTGCCGATGAAGATATGACCAAAATGATTGCAACCTGGATCAGAAAGGAAAAATATAACAAGCTGCTAGATCTTTGGGTGAAAGGTTTGATCTTTGATTGGGAACAATTATATGGCGACAAAAAAACGCGGCGGATCAGTGCTCCCACATATCCATTTGCCAGAGACCGCTATTGGCCGCAAATAAAAGCTCTCTCTTTTCATTCAAAGAAGAATATAAACAATGAGGTTTTATGTGGTGAGGGGATAACTTTTGATCAATCTCATTATGAAAAAATTGTAGGGCAATTAGAAACGGATGAAATTTCTGTGACAGAGGCGTTAAAATTAACAAGGTCGGGGTTTAATGGAAAATCTTATTGAACTTATTTATAGCAAAGTTTCAGCTAAAAAGCTATCTGGAAACGAAGCATTAAAGCTCATTAAAGGGCTGGAAAGCAGGAAATCGGCTAAAGTTTTCCTACATCCACTTCTACAGGAAAACACATCTAGTATATCCGAGCAACGTTTCAGCTCTACCTTTACGGGAGTCGAGTTTTTCTTAAAAGATCACCTGGTGAAAGGCCGGAAAGTATTTCCAGGTGTCGCTTATCTTGAAATGGCCCGAGAGGCTATTCAAGTAGCTGTCGACGGGCTTTCCTCGGATCGTCGCATTCAACTCCAAAACGTGGTGTGGTCCAGGCCCATTGTCGTGGAAGATCAACCCGTAAAAGTTAATATTGGATTATTCCCTCAAGAAAACGGGGAGATCAACTACGAAATTTACACAGAGAACCCACTTCCAGAAAAAGAGCCTATAGTGCACAGTCAGGGCGTCGCAGTACGTGTTCCATTATCTGAGGAATCCTCTTTGAATCTCGTCGACTTACAGACGAGGCTCAGCAAAATGCACCTTAGCCGTGAAGACTGTTATGCAGCGTTTAAACGCCTGGAGGTCGACTATGGTCCCACATTTCAAGGAATTGACAGTATTTATATTGGTGACCATGAAGTGCTGGCAAAACTTACCTTACCCAATTTAGTTGCCAAGACACTGGATCACTTTACACTTCATCCCAGCCTTTTGGATTCAGCTCTTCAAGCCTCAATTGGAATTGTATGGGGAGAGCAAGAGGTTCGCCCCAATATATTGCGGACCACGTTGCCCTTTGCTCTTGAACGCCTTGAGATCATAGAGCGTTGCACTGAATGCATGTGGGCATGGGTGCGCGCCTCTGCTCCAGACGCACCATCAGATAAGGTGCAGAAATTAGATATTGATTTGTGCAATAAAGAAGGGGTGGTTTGTGTAAAGATGCGAGGATTTTCCTCCCGAGTGTTGGAAGGCGAACTTGATACGGGACAAGAATCAAAAAATTCTGCAGAAACTTCCGCGGGATTGATCACCTTAAGCCCGGTTTGGAACTCCATTACGGTCGAAAAAAAGACGGCATCGGCAGAAGAAAAGACTCACATCATTGTGATTGGAGGAACTCAAAAACAAAAAGACATCATGGATAAACTATATCCGCAAGCTAAGACTCTGGACATTGAGTCCAATGCGAATATAGGTGACATCACTTTGCAGCTTGAGGAGCAAGGAACGATAAAGCATATCGTATGGATAGCTCCTCAGGATGCTGGCGAGACGCAAAATATTATTCGGAGTCAGGATCAGGGAGTGTTACAGGTTTTTAGAATCATCAAGGCCATGCTTTCCCTTGACTATGGAACAAAAGACATGACCTGGACTTTGATCACGACACAAACTCAATCGGTCCAAGATGCGGATCGCGTGAATCCCACTCACGCTGGAGTTCACGGATTGGCTGGCTCGTTAGTTGAAGAATATCCCCACTGGAATATTCAGCTTTTCGATATGGAAGAGGGTGATGACTGGCCTATTGAAGAGATGTTCAGCTTGTCCTATCCCACTCAGGGAAGCACGTTGGCTTTCAGGAGAGGGGAGTGGTTTGTCCGGGAAATGCTTGATGTCCGTGAGCTCCCGGCCGAACGAGAGCTTTGCAAAATAGGAGGCATTTACGTCGTCATTGGAGGTGCTGGAGGTCTCGGCGAGGTCTGGAGCAGATGGATGATAGAAAAATATCAGGCTGAAATCATTTGGATTGGCCGCCGAGCAATGGACACTGCAATTAAAGAAAAGGTTGATGCATTATCGAACGCGGGGCCAGCTCCCAGCTATATTCAAGCTGATGCCGGGAATAAAGAATCGTTAAAAAAAGCATATCAACAAATCAAACAAAACCATACCAAAATTAATGGTGTGATTCACGCGGCTATCGTTTTGTCGGATTCAAGCTTGACCAACATGGATGAAGATCAATTTAAGGTCGGATTGCAATCAAAAGTGGACGTGAGTGTGTGTGTAGCTGATGTGTTTGAAAAAGAATCGCTTGATTTTGTACTGTTTTTCTCTTCTATGGTTGCCTTTGGAAACGCAGCAGGGCAGAGCAACTATGCAGCTGGGTGTTCCTTTAAGGATGCCTTTGCCCATATGCTGTCTTTCAAATGGTCATGTCCGGTAAAAGTGATGAATTGGAGTTATTGGGGCAGTGTGGGCATTGTAGCGGATTTCTTTTATCAGGAGCGTATGAAAAAAATTGGCGTTGGCTCGATTGAGCCCAAAGAAGGCATGAGGGCTTTGGAGAAACTGGTCAATGGTTCCTTAGATCAACTGGCCTTAATCAAAGCATTGAAAAGCGACACTTTAGGAAAAATGAAACCCAGGGAATGGATAAGTGGCTATTCGCAAACATATCCAGAGGAACCTCAACAAAATCTCAAAAGTCTTTTCGCATATCAAGACACTAAGTGGGATCCAAAGGTAGCCAATGACCTTCAGCAAGACCCCGAAATGGAAGAGCTTTTTTGCAAATTTCTTTTATGCTATGTTCAACCTTTTTTGAATTCCATAACGGGGTTACTTGATCGTTATGATCGTTGGATGCAAGAATCTCTAAGTGTTTTGCGTAGTATGAATTATTTAAAAAAGCGGGACGATGGGAGTCACCTCCTCGTCGAGGCCGGTCTCAGTCTTGATGCCCTATGGAATCAATGGGATCAACAAAAAGTTCACTGGACTCAAGACGCTTATAAAAACGCTCAGGTGAACTTGGCAGATGCTTGTCTGCGTGCACTACCGGAAATACTAACGGGTAAGAAACAAACTACCGATGTGATGTTCCCCAACGCGTCAATGGAGCTGGTCGAAGGCATTTATAAAGGCAATGCCTTGTCTGATCTTTTCAACGATATTCTCGGCGAAATTTTGACAGCATATATTCAACACCGCAAGAGCCAGGATGCCTCTTCAAAAATCCGACTTTTAGAAATAGGCGCTGGAACCGGGGGAACAACTGCGGGACTTTTGCTTAAACTTCGTCCTTTTCAGGAGAGTATAGAGACGTATTGTTACAGCGACCTATCCAAAGCATTTTTAATGCACGGGAAAGAGCAATACGCGGCGCAAAATCCTTACCTGAAAACCCAGATTTTTGATGTGGAAAAACCAATCGCCGCACAAGGTGTTGAGGCGGATCACTATGATGTTGTAATTGCCACCAATGTCCTGCATGCCACTGAAAATATTCGTCAAACCTTGCGCAACGTTAAGGCCGCCATGCACAAAGGAGGAATTCTTCTTCTGAGTGAAATGAGCACCATGTCTCTATTTGCGCATTTGACGTTTGGTTTGCTTGATGGTTGGTGGAAGTACGAAGACTCCGGTTTACGAATTCCAGGAAGTCCTGGTCTCTATCCTGAGACTTGGGATAGAATTTTGCGTGAAGAAGGATTTGAAACCGTATATTCCTCGTCCGAAAAACTCCATTCACTGGGACAGCAGATTATTGTGGCCCAGAGCGATGGCATGGTGAGGCAAATGAAATTTATGGTTAATCCAACCGTAAAGAAAACTGAAACGAAGGCTGCCAGCCCATCTAACAGCGTGTCGCAAACGACTCTGGTTTATGAGAAAACTTTGCGAGGACAAACGGCGATTCGGGGAAATATTGATGTGACTGATCAGATGGTGAAGGATCACGTGAGATCCATTCTGAGAGAGAGCATTGCGCACGTCTTGAAGATCGATGAACGAGAGCTTCAAGATGATCTGAGTTTTTCTGAATATGGGGTTGATTCTATCCTGGCGGTCCATCTGGTCACTCAGCTCAATAAACAATTGAATATTTTACTCCAAACCACCGTGTTGTTTGATTATAATAGTGTCGATCAATTAGTGAAACATATCATTGGTAACCACAAATCGGAGTTGATGATTTCTTTACAGGAAAACGTATGTTGCAGTGTGGATGAATCCGTTTCAATTTCGCATCAGAGGGCTGGAGTTCCCCTGCCTTTGGAATTCGTGGAAGGAAATTCTTATAATGGCAGCCAGAAACAACGAAACCGGTTTCGACTGCAAGGGAGTGCATTTCATCAGGATCCTCCAATACCACAAAATCAATCTACTTATTCCAGATTGGTGATTGATGGTCCCGGAACAATTGATAAACTTAAGATTCATGATGCTGTGGTTCCTGAGTTACAGGAAAACGAAGTGCGCGTATCTGTGCGCTCATTTTCATTGAATTTCGGGGATTTGCTTTGTGTAAAAGGGCTATATCCGACGATGCCACCTTATCCTTTTACACCCGGATTTGAGGCTTCTGGTATTGTCACAGCTGCTGGCCGTACAGTGACTTCAGTTCACGTTGGTGACTCGGTTTTTGTAGGAATGGGAGAAGAATTGGGAGGGCATGCCACGATGATTACTTGTCTGGAAGAACACGTTTTCCTGAAACCCTCGACTCTTACTTTTGAAGAAATGAGTGCTTTGCCCGCGGTTGCCCTCACTATGATTGATGCTTTTCAAAAAGCAGAATTGCAACCTGGAGAGAAAATTTTAATCCAAACCGCTGCTGGAGGTACGGGGCTAATTGCAGTTCAATTGGCAAAATATTATGGAGCAGAAATTTATGCAACGGCGGGTTCTCCACATAAACTGGCATATTTGGAAACGTTAGGAGTTCCCCATCGGATCAATTATCTGGAAATGGATTTCGAACAGGAAATCAAACGTCTTACTGGAGGAGATGGGGTAGATGTGGTCATCAACACATTAGCTGGGGATGGCATGCAGAAGGGATTGAACTGCCTCGCTTCAGGAGGACGGTATATTGAAATTGCGATGACGGGATTGAAGTCCGCGAACGCGATTGATTTATCTGTTTTAAATAGCAATCAAAGTTTTTATAGCGTTGATATGAGAAAACTTGCTTCAAAACGTCCCGAAAAACTGAAAGCATATCAAAGTGAAATGTTAGGTTTGGTTGAGCAGGGGGTCATTCGGCCGACTATTTGCAAAGTATTTCCTTTTAATCAGATTCACGAAGCCTATAGATTCATGGAAAATCGACGCAATATTGGAAAAATTGTTGTACAGGTTCCTGAAATGTCCCAGTTTCGGGAATCCACTGAACTTGAGATACCTCCGACTGTTCAAGAGGGTATCCAGGCAACGTCTTCCACTGAACAGACTACGATCGCCATTATCGGAATGAGTGGGCGATTTGCTCAATCGGAAACCTTAAACGATTTCTGGGAGCATTTATCTAAAGGCACGGATTTGGTAAAAGAGGTATCCAGATGGGATCTTTCAACGCTTTGTTCAAATACAACCAAAAATGGAAATAACTATTGCTGTCGGGGAAGTTTTTTAGAAAGTATTGACCAGTTTGACCCTCTGTTTTTTAATATTTCTCCATCTGAAGCAACCTACATGGATCCCCAACAACGTCTTTTTTTAGAGGAATCCTGGAAAGCGTTGGAAGATGCGGGCTACGCAGGGGAGAATGTTGAGGGGAAACGTTGTGGTGTTTACGTGGGATGTGCACCGGGTGATTATTCAAAACTATTTTCTAAAAAACCACCGGCACAAGCGTTCTGGGGAAATGCGGGTTCAGTCATTCCCTCCCGAATTGCTTATTATTTGAATCTTCAAGGGCCTACAGTAGCAGTGGATACGGCCTGCTCCAGTTCCTTGGTTGCCATTCATTTGGCTTGCCAGAGTTTGTGGTTGAATGAGACTGAAATGGCTTTGGCTGGAGGTGTGTTTATTCAATCCACATCTGAATTTTATTTGTCAGCTAATGAAGGGGGAATGCTTTCACCAACAGGCCGGTGCCATACTTTTGACGAAAAAGCGGATGGCTTTGTTCCTGGAGAAGGCCTGGGGGTTATCGTTTTAAAACGACTCGACAATGCCGTTTCTGACGGTGATCATATTTATGCCGTGATTCGAGGCAGTGGGATCAACCAGGATGGAGCTACGAATGGAATTACGGCACCCAGTGCCAAGTCACAGGAACGATTGGAAAAAGAGGTTTATGATCGTTTTCAGATTTCCCCTGAAAATATCCAAATGGTTGAGGCTCATGGCACGGGAACTAAATTGGGAGATCCGATTGAATATAGTGCGTTGAGTCGAACATTTCGCAAGTATACAGAAAAAGAATCCTATTGCGCCATTGGATCCGTCAAAACAAATATTGGGCACCTGGCAACGGCGGCGGGTATTTCCGGAATGATTAAGATTTTATTATCATTAAAGCATAAAAAAATTCCCCCCTCGCTTCATTATAAATCTGGTAATCCCAACATCGCTTTTCAGAGGAGCCCATTCTATGTAAATACCCAGCTTCAAGATTGGGAGGTGGAAGAAAACGTTAAGCGTCAGGCCGCCATCAGTTCCTTCGGATTCAGTGGAACTAATGCACATATGGTGATTGAAGAGGCTCCGGTAACAGCGTGCAATCATCCGGAAAAACCGGGTTATTTGATTGTGCTTTCAGCCCGAACGTCTGAACAACTATATCACCAGGTTAAAAATATTTTAAAATTCTGTACAGAAGAAACCGAAATTGATCTTGGTAATACAAGCTATACTCTTTTGCTCGGAAGAAAACATTGGAATCATCGCCTGGCTTGTGTGGTCCGGAGCATAAAGGAACTAATCAGATCATTAGAAAAGTGGTTGGGCAAAGGAAAAGTCTCGCAAGTTTATACTTCCAACCTTGGGGAAGGGGAGATTCGAGAACAAGTCGCGTTACAGCGATTTGGAAATCAATGCATTGGAGAATGCAGGAAGACGGAAAATGCGGCCCAATATTTAGAACATCTATCTTCGATTGCAGATTTGTATATTCAAGGCTATCGTTTGGCTTATGAGGAGTTGTTTATCCACGGTTATATAAGAATTTCTCTGCCCTCGTATCCTTTTGCAAGAGAACATTATTGGGTGTCTGAATCCAGTAATCAGTTGTCAGTTGTCGGTAATCAGTTGTCGGTAATTATTCATCCCCTTTTGCATAAAAATACGTCCAATCTATCTGAACAACGTTTTAGCTCCACCTTCACTGGTAAGGAGTTTTTCCTGAAAGATCACAAAGTCAAAGGAGAAAAAATATTGCCTGGAATGGCTTATCTTGAGATGGCTCGGGAGGCCATCAAACAAGCTGCTGGAGAAGATTCCAAAACCGGGCAGTACATTCAGCTCAAAAACGTGGTATGGACTCGACCGATTGCCGTAGGTGATCAGTCCGTTGAGGTTCATATTGGAATGGTCCCGGAAGAAAATGGAGAGATTGCTTTTGAAATCTACACAGATAAGCAAAATTCCGAAGGGCAGTCCTCTGTGCATAGTCAGGGGAGGGCGGTATTTGTTTCTTCCGAAGATGAACCCGTCTCGCTGAATCTTGCTGAATTACAGAAAAAACTCAATATAAACAGCTTCAGTCATAAAGACTGTTATGAAGCCTTAAAACGCATCGGGCTTGACTATGGTCCCGCTCATCAGGGGATTGATCAGGTTTACATTGGGGATAGTCAAGTGTTGGCGCATCTGACTCTGCCATCCTCCGTATTAGCGACAAAAGGGCAATTCATCCTGCATCCCAGCCTGTTAGATTCTGCGGTTCAGGCCGCAATCGGACTTGGAGGCGAAGACATTCGTTTCATATCGAAAAGTAAGCCTGCACGCCCCTCTTTGCCGTTTGCGCTGGAAGAGCTTGAAATAGTGGATCGGTGCACGAAATCGATGTGGGTCTGGTTACGTTTCTCCGATAACTGTGTAGCATCAGATAAAGTACAGAGATTAGATATTGATTTGTGTGATGAAGAAGGGGAAGTTTGTGTAAAGATGCGAGGGTATTCTTCCAGATATATGGAAGCAGATGCCATTTTCCCCTTAATCAGGAACGATCATTCTTCAATCGAAGAACCTCAATTTACAACAACCTTCACTGGCGCAGAGTTTTTCTTGAGAGATCATGGGATGACATTACCTGGAGTCGTCTATCTCGAAATGGCTCGCATGGCAGGAGAACTGGCCGGTGACAAAGAAGTGCTTGGTCTAAAGAATATTGTTTGGTCAAGTCCGATTGACGTAGATGAAAAAAAACAAAAAGTATCGATTCGCTTATGTCCTCAAAATGGCGGTTATCGTTATACGATTAGTACGTTACACGAAACCGAAAATATGCAGGATGTCTTACACGCTCAGGGCCATTTGATTTCAGCGAAAAACAATGGAGAAATGAGGCCGGCTCCTCTTGATATTCAAAAAATCCAATCTCGTTGTCATTCCATGATGGGCGTTGAAGATTTTGATCAACTGGTTTCGAAATCCATTCATGGGCCGAGTATGCTTGCTGTAGAATGTTTTCAGCACAATGGAGATGAAGCTTTAGCAACGCTGAAACTTCCTGCTTGTGTTGAACAGGAATGTAAAAATTATATCCTTAATCCAAGTATAATGCATGGGGCTGTTCTTTCTGCTGTTGCCCTTTCCCTGATTCGAGATTCGAAAAATAAAAAGAATGTGTTTTTTCTACCCTTTGCCTTGTCGGAACTCCTGATTTATGAAAAAATGCCTGATTTTGCTTATGTTCATGTAAGACAAAGCCCGCAACAGGATTCTAACGCAAAGGCTAGGCAATATGACATTGACCTTACTGATGGACAGGGGCGGGTTGCAATTTCTTTTAAAAAGTTAATGGCTCGTCCTCTTCAGGATGTGCAAAAGGAAAAAATTGTATATGCGATTCCGGACTGGCAAAGAAAAATTTTACCGGAAGAGATGAAGTCTCCGCAAACAGAGGAACCCGTATTTCTTCTGGCATGTCCTGATCCGGAATTGCAGGCTGTCTTACGGCAACAATGGCCGCACTCGAAGATTGACACGCTGTTGTATTCAGGAGATCCGGATAAGGATCCGGCTGATGGAATACAAGCGAATTTTTTACAAGTTTTCAGGACGATTCAAACCCTTATCAAAGAAAAAACAGAACATATCCAACCTCTGGTTATCCTTACGTCAGGAGACGAAGAGAATTATATTCATGGGATATTTTCCGGATTATTCGAAACAGCCAGGCTGGAAAACCCGAAGATAGCGGCAAAAGTTGTTCGCTATACTTACAGAGACTATCAGGACATTCAGCCTCTGATAAGATTTTTGGGAGAAGAGATTAAAGATTTCGGCGGAGATGTTGACGTTCTCTATGCACCTGAAAAATCGAGGGAAGTCAAAAAACTAAGAGAAATTGATTTATCATTCAGAAAGAAGGAGGGAACTGAGCTTCAAGCGGGAGATGTACTCTGGATTACAGGCGGCCTGGGCGGTTTGGGGCAGATTTTTACAAAACATTTTGGAATAACAAAAAAGGTAAAAATTATTCTGAGCGGTCGTTCTTTCCTCGATAAATCTAAACGAAAAATTCTTGAGCAATTTCAGGCAAATGGAATGGAGGTTGTTTATTGGCCATGTGATATCTCTGATAAAGAAGCGGTCAAATCTCTGGTGCGGAAAATCGAGAAAGAATATGGAAAATTAAATGGTATTTTTCATAGTGCAGGTATTATTGAGGATGCTTATATCGTCAAAAAAACAACCGAGGAAATTCAACATGTTTTGCGTCCCAAAATCACTGGCATTTTAGCAATTCATGAAGCGACCAAAAACATAAAGCTGGAATTTATTGTTTTATTTTCCAGTATTTCCGCATTTGGCAGCCCTGGTCAGGCGGACTATTCAGGGGCAAACTCATTTTTAGATGCGTTTTCGTATGATCGAAATCAATGGGTAAAACAAGGACGATGTTTTGGCAAAACCCTTTCGCTGAACTGGCCCTTATGGAAAGAGGGTGGAATGACGCTTGATTTACAAACTGAGTCGCTCATGAAGCAAAATACTGGTATGACCGCATTAGCTACTCGAACCGGGATTGAGACTTTGGTGTTGGCCCTGAAGGGGAACTATGAACACGTCTTCGTCGCCCCGGGAAATCCTAAAATAATTCGAGAAAAAGTTTTCCAAATTCAGGAATCTCCGCAAGTTGCTAGTCAAGCTGAACCGTTGGATAAAGCGATTAAAGTTAACGGGAATTGTGAAGATGAAGCCATTATTGAATCGACGTATAAAGAGCTTGTTCATTGGGTTTCAAATCTGCAAAAAATTGCATCCGAAAAGATTTCTTTAGAAGCGGATTTGATAAAATACGGATTTGACTCCATCGGCTTTACAGAATTTGCAAACCGCTTGAACACGGTGTATGGCCTTGAGTTGATGCCTACGGTATTTTTTGAGCATTCTAACTTGCAATCTCTGGGTAGATATTTGGCGAATAATCATTGGGAATCTTTATTGAAAAAGCATGGTCGAGCACAAAATAATCCTGTTTTAGTCCAGCATTCAGCCATTATTAAACAGTCGCATACCGAGCATCAAACCCACCCAGGAGTAATCGGACGAAAACATCTCCCCCGTTTTCAAAATAGCCGTCATTACTTTGAGGACAATAAAGATGAACCGATAGCCATTATTGGAGCAAGTGGACAATTTCCGGGCTGTAAAAACTTAGAGGAGTTTTGGAGGCACCTGGAAGCCGAGAAGGATCTTATCAGCGAGATCCCGAAAGATCGTTGGGATTGGCGGGAGTATTATGGCGACCCGTATCAGGAAAAAGGTAAAACAAAAATTAAAGAGGGTGGCTTCTTAGCCAATGTTGATCAATTTGATCCGTTATTTTTTGGGATTTCTCCACATGAAGCAGAATTAATGGATCCGCAATTGCGTCTTATGTTGGAAACCGTTTGGCAGACCGTTGAGGATGCAGGATATCAAGCAAGCGCTTTGCATGGAAGCAAGACAGGCGTATTTGTCGGGGTCTCGACAAGTGATTATAAAGATTTATACCAGGACATGACGCTGGAAATGGACGTCGGCCCGTCAAATTATCATTTTATGATTGCCAACCGTATTTCTTATTTATTGGATTTTCGTGGTCCCAGCGAGGCGATTGATACGGCTTGCTCAAGTTCATTAGTTGCGCTTCATCGCGCTATTGAAAGTATTCATCAAAAAAGTTCGGAGATGGCGATTGTTGGCGGTGTCAATGTCATGGTCAGTCCTCAAATTTTTGTCAGTGCCAGTCAAGCAGGTATATTAAGTGGAGACGGACGCTGCAAGACCTTTGATAAGCAGGCTGATGGGTACGGCCGAGGAGAAGGAGTCGGCGCACTTTTCTTAAAACCCTTGTCAAAAGCGATTAAAGATGGGGATCATATTTATACGCTCATCTCAGGTTCTAATGAAAATCATGGAGGCAGAGCCACATCGCCGACCGCTCCGAATCCCATCGCTGAACAGGAGCTATTGATTGGAGCCTACTCAAAAGCAGGGATTGATCCGAGTACCGTGAGTTATATTGAAGCACATGGAACGGGCACGGAACTGGGCGATCCGATTGAGGTGAATGGACTCAAGGGAGCTTTTGCTGAACTGTACAAACAACAAGGGCTGCACATGTGTACAGAACCTCATTGTGGTCTTGGGTCTGTGAAAACTAATATTGGCCACTTAGAGGCCGCAGCGGGGATTTCAGGGGTTATTAAGGTGTTGTTGATGATGCAGCACCATAAAATTCCCGGCAACATACATTTAAAAGAGCAGAATCCTTATTTGCAATTGGAGGGCAGTCCTTTTTACCTTGTGCAAGAAACCAGAGAATGGGAGAGTATTCTGGATGAAAATGGTCATGCAATGCCCCGGCGAGCCGGCGTAAGCAGTTTTGGGGTTGGCGGAGCAAATGCTCATGTGATTTTAGAGGAATACCTGGAAAAGAGTTCAGGGGGAAGAGTTCAGAGTTCAGAATCAGGAAAAGGGAAATCCGCTTTGATCGTGTTGTCTGCCAAGAACGAAGAACGACTGAAAGAATATGCCAGAAAACTCCTGAAGTACGTTTCCCGACACCTGACACCTGACACCTCGCTCCTTTCTGATCACTCTACTCAAACAACTGATAACTGTTCACTTTTCACTACTGACTTGTTCGACCTCGCTTACACACTGCAGGTCGGTCGTGAGGCGATGGAAGAGCGCTTGGGGCTCATTGTCAACTCTATTGAGGAACTTGAGGAGAAGCTGAACAAATTTTTGGAAAATCATGATGATGTGGAAGACCTCTACCGGGGTCAGGTCAAACGAGACAAAGATAGCTTAGCAGTTTTTGCCGCCGATGAAGACATGGCCAATACAACTGAGGCCTGGATGGCAAAAGGAAAGCATAACAAGCTGTTGAATCTTTGGGTAAAAGGTTTGATCGTTGATTGGGATAAATTATATGGAGACCGTAAGCCGCGGCGGATCAGTGTTCCCACCTATCCTTTCGCTCGAGAGCGCTATTGGGTGGAATCACAGGATTCAAAGGGAAGCGGCACGGTAAGTTCGGGCAACTTAAGCGTAACAGTAAGAAAATCGTCCTCCCGTGTACCGGAAGGAGAGCTTTCAGAGAAATATGACGTGATTGGAAACTTATTGCTCAAACCGGTTTGGCTAGAAAGCCCTGTTGATCCGAATCAAATAGCTACGGAATATACAGAACATCGCGTTTTCTTGTGTGGGCTAAATCAAAACAGACAATCAATGCAAGATCGTGGTTCTCAAATATCATTTATTGATCTTAAATCAGATCAACGGGCAATAGAGAAACGTTTTGCGGACTATGCATTAGGATTGTTTGCAATAATTCAGAAGATTCTTCAAGAAAAACCTAAGGGCAAGTCGTTGTTGCAGGTTCTTATTCCGACAGAAGGCCCCGAACAGGTTTTCTCCGGTCTATCCGGTCTTTTGAAAACGGCCCGATTAGAAAATCCAGGAATATTAGGGCAACTCATTGCGGTGCAGAAAAATGAGAGAACACAGGATCTGTTAGCGATACTGCAAGAGAACCGTAAAACTCCTGAGGATCAGTATATTCGTTATGAAGGAAATAAACGTTTGATCAGCTCTTTTGAACAATTGCCCATTTCTGAATTAAGAAACGACACTCCCTGGAAGGATGGCGGAGTCTATCTAATCACGGGTGGAATTGGAGGATTAGGTCTGATTTTTGCTAAGGAAATGGTGGGGAAAATCAAAAATATAAAACTGATCCTTACGGGTCGTTCAGAATTGAGTGATAAGAAAAAAGCCATACTTAAAAAAATCGAACATGCCGCGGCATTAATTGAATACCGAACCGTGGATGTTTCAGATAAGGCGTCAGTTGATACTCTCATTCAGGGGATTGTAAAGGATTTTGGTGAGCTAAATGGAATTATCCATAGTGCGGGAGTGATCAAAGATAACTTTATTCTAAAAAAGAATAGCCAAGAGTTTGCCCACGTACTTGCTCCAAAGGTTCAGGGGGTTATGAACCTGGACCAGGCTACAAAAGACCTGGATCACTTAGACTTTTTTGTTTTGTTTTCCTCAGGTTCCGGAGCAATGGGAAATGCCGGACAAGCGGATTATTCAACCGCTAACGCATTTATGGATGCGTTTGCGACGTATCGCCATTCTCTGTGTCTGTCAAGGAAGCGGAGTGGTCGAACTCTTTCGATTAATTGGCCATTGTGGAGAGATGGTGGTATGGGCGTCGATGAAGCAAACCAGAAAATGATGGAAGATGAACTGGGTATTACAGCAATGGAGACGGCTTCAGGCATTACCGCGTTTTACCAGGGGTTGTCATCGAAGGAACCTCAAGTGATGGTGTTAGAAGGTTATTTAGAAAAAATGAAATCGCATGTGCTTGCGAACCCATCAGTGAAGAAGGCCTTTTTTGAAATGCCATCGATTTCTCGGGTTAACTCTGAATTCCTCAAGGAAAAAACGCTGTACCAGCTTAAAGTGATTTTAGGGAAAGTAACGAAACTGTCTCCCTCTAAGATTGACCCGGAGGAGTCTCTGGAAAGCTACGGAATCGATTCGATGATGATTACTCGACTCAATCAAAAACTGGAAAACATATTTGGGAAAATATCCAAAACCCTATTTTATGAATATCAAACATTAGCTGGTGTCATTGATTATTTCCTTGCGCAGTACCCTCAAGCTTGCGCTCAGTGGACAGGACTTGATGAATCCATCCCTGATACTTCAGAAACATCAGTATCTGAGTCTGTTGTGGTAGATAAATTCTCCGAGCTTGTTTCGCTAGAATCAAAGGATAGTCACAGCCGTGAATTTTCAGAGGACACGAGTGAAAATAGGATTCAAGAACCGATTGCAATCATCGGCATAAGCGGACGTTATCCCCAAGCGAAGAACTTAGACGAATATTGGGAGAATTTGAAATCCGGCAAGGATTGTATTATGGAGATCCCGCGGGACCGTTGGGACTGGGAAAAATATTACGAGGAAGATTCAGGTCAAGCAAGCGTACTTAAAAAAAGCGCTAACAAGTGGGGTGGTTTTTTAGAAAATTGTTACGACTTTGATCCGTTATTTTTCAATATACCCCCACGAGAAGCAGAATGCATTGATCCTCAGGAACGTATCTTTCTCGAAGAAGTCTGGAAGGCTTTAGAAGATGCCGGATATGCTCCTTCCCGTTTTCCTACCGAGCTGCGTCAAAAAACGGGCGTTTTTGCCGGAATAACAAAGCAAGGGTATAATTTGTATTCTTTAGAGGAAGCGGGTCAATTGCCGGCAACTTCATTTGCTTCGTTAGTCAATCGAGTGTCTTATCACCTGGATCTGCAAGGTCCCAGTATTCCGGTAGATACCATGTGTTCCTCCGCCTTGGTGGCGATACATCAGGCATGTGACTATCTTCGACATGGAAATGGTTCACTGGCGATTGCCGGTGCCGTGAATTTATATTTACATCCGCTAACCTACGTTGGGCTATCTATGGCTCAAGTCATTTCTACGACAAAAGATAGTGCGGCATTTGAAAAAGGAGGGAGTGGATTTGTCCCGGGAGAAGGGGTCGGCGCCGTCATTCTTAAACCCTATTCTTCAGCTATTCGAGATCAAGACTGTATTTATGCTCTGATTCGAGGAACCGCAGTTAATCATGGTGGAAAGACAAACAGCTATACAGTTCCCAACCCTAATCAGCAAGTCTCTGTGATTCAACAAGCTTTGGAGCACGATAACCTGGACCCTCGAAGCATTGGTTATATTGAATCTTCAGCAAATGGATCTGAAATGGGAGATGCGATTGAAATGACCGCCTTAAGCCAAGTTTTTGCGAACCGTGCAGGGACGCAGGGAAATTATAAAATAGGCTCAGTGAAGCGCAATGCCGGGCACAGTGAAGCGGCCTCAGGAATGTCGCAACTAAGCAAAGTTATTCTCTCCTTAAAGCATAAAACGTTGGTACCCACACTGCTTAAGGGAGAACTCAATCCCAATATCCAATTCGATCAACTCCCATTTCAGCTGCAAAAAGACCTCTCCGAATGGACTCCCGTGATGGTCGATGGAATCAGCATGCCTAGACGAGCGGGCATCACCAGCGTCGGGGCTGGAGGAGTCAATGCTCACATTATTGTGGAAGAATATATTCCGGAAGAAAAATCATCAGGTTTTCCAAAGAATGACGCATCTCCTTTCCTATTCATCCTTTCCGCGAAAAATCAAAATCGATTAGAAGAATATGTAAAGGAATGGATTGCCTATTTTTCAATGAACCCGGACGCTGATTGTGAACGAATCACCTATACGCTTCAGGTTGGAAGAGAAGCAATGTCTTCTCGTATCGCTATTGTGAGTTTGAGTCAAAGTGATCTACTGAATCAATTAAAGATATGGGCGAATGGTGAAGAAAATAACAAGACTTGTTTTTCGGGTGATGTCAAAACAAGACATGTGAAAATTGATGATGGAGTAGATCAGGCACTGGAGACAAATAACGTGCACGAACTCGCGAAACGGTGGGTTCTTGGTCATGAAATTTCGTGGCAGAATTTAAATCTGGAAAACCAGTTATCCCGACTATCAGGACTTCCCGTCTATCCGTTTATGAAAAAGCGATGTAAGATTCAAACCGGTCAAAGTAACGATTCATTGGAAGAGGAATGTCAGCTGGAGATACGCTCTCCGGAATACGAAAACAAAGCGGTTGAGTTTTACAGTTTATGGGCTGCAAAAAGCAATGGTGAATTGCAGCATGACTATTTAACCTTCTGTCCTTTCCCTGAAAAAATTCCAGGTATGTCCATATCACGATTTTTTCTAAATCCGAAAAAAGATCCGGAAATGGGCAAATTGGTGAAATTCCGGCAAATAGAGATGCGTCAGGTACTCTTCTGCAAGGAAGATTTTAGTCAAATTCAGTCTGTCCTTGATTTTGGATGCGGTCATGGCACCGATGTTATTCAAATAGCCAAGGTGTATCCACATATTCAAACACATGGCTATACCATTACCCAGGATCAGGCAAATCTCGGGAATAAACGGATCGCGAAATGTAATCTCAGTCATCAAGTAAAAATCTTTCATAAAGACAGTTCAAAAGATAAGTTTCCAAGCCGCTACGATCTCGTTATTGGAATTGAGGTGAGTTTTCATATTAGGAATAAAGAGGGATTGTTTCAAAATATATCGTCTTCTCTTAAGAAAAATGGTAGAATCCTTCTGATGGATTTCATCGTAAATTTGCGAGGAGCAATCATCGATCCGAATGTGGAGATCAGTATTCCAACTCGGGAGGAATGGATTGATCTACTAGCACGACACCAACTGATTATCGATGAGATCATTGACGTTTCTCCGGAAATTGCAAATTTCCTTTATGACCCGGAGTTTGAACAAAATATCAAAGACTTTCCCAAAGTGGCTCAAGACACTTACAGGAATTACGCCAATCAATCCATGGCTATTGATAAAGGCTGGATCAGTTATTGTTTGTTTAAACTTAGAAAAGAAGAACTCTTCAATCCTCAAGAATGTCGAGATTATAATGCCAATAAACTCTCGAATATGACACCGTATTCTGAGGCGTTACAGAACATGTTGAAAAAAGGACACATTCCCTATCCTGAAGCGGGTTTGACTGGGCAAAAAGAAATCTTGAAGCAAATTCCTAATCTGGATCAAGACAATCAAATAGATATACCTGAAAACCAGAAAACCCTTCTTGAGCGTCGGGCAAAAATAAAAGCAAATCTTCTGGAAATCTTTATCCAGGTCCTGGGCTTTGAAAAAGACGAAATCGATGCGTTAGAAACCTTTCAGGAATTGGGAATTACCTCCGTTAATGCGGTCGAGTTGTTAGAAAGAGTCAACGTGAAATTTGATCTCAACTTACCCACCAGCATTGTGTTTGAATCCAACACCTTAGATTCATTCGCACACTATATTCAAAAATCGTTGCCTGAAATGTACTTTCAGCAAGCCAGCCACACCGACCTGAGGATTAAGGTGCCATCACGGTCTCTGGCTCCGGGGTATTCTGATTCGGAGGCAACGCATCATCATGTCCCTGAAAAGAATGAAACCATTGCCATTGTCGGTCTTTCTTGTCGGTGTGCCGGAGCCAATGACCAAGATGAATTCTGGAAGCTGGTGAGCCAGGGGAAAGCCTGTATCGAGGAAGTAAAAAATAAACGTTGGCTTGATTTTTTCAGTTTGCATGCCACCAAACCGATGTTCATTCGCTACGGACAAATGGAGGGCCTTGAATATTTTGATCCTATGTTTTTTAACATTTCTCCAAAAGAAGCAGCATTGATGGATGTATCTCAACGTATTGTATTAGAAGAGAGTTATAACGCTCTGGAAGATGCGGGATATACTTCTGCCTGCTTAAAAGAACAGTCGGTTGGAACCTTTCTTGGTGTTACAGGAAATACACCCAGCGTTCAGGGGTTTTCTCATTTTTCGATGTTGGGTTCAGAAACCAGTATATTGTCCGCTCGGCTGGCCTATTTTTTAGATTTGAAAGGCCCGGCTTTGGCCATTAACACGGCGTGTTCATCCTCATTGGTCGCCATGGATCTTGCGTGTCTGCAATTGAAGAGTCGGCAAGTCAATCTGGCCATTGCCGGTGGAATAACCATTTACAATGATCCGGGAGCGTTTATTTCCATGAATAATGCGGGGATGCTCTCTCCTACTGGAGAATGTCGTCCGTTTGATAACGAGGCAAACGGCATTGTGGTTGGTGACGGTGTCGGTATTGTGATTTTAAAACGATTACACGACGCTAAGCGGGATCGGGATCGCATCTATGGCATTATCCGGGGTAGCGGCACCAATCAAGACGGGCAAACTTCTGGGATTACTGTCCCCAGTTTTCTATCACAAAGTCAATTGGAAGAATCGGTTTATAAGAAGAGTAAAATTGATGTTGAAGATATTCACTATGTCGAAGCTCACGGCACCGGGACGAAACTGGGAGATCCTGTCGAGATCCATGCTCTTACTGATAGTTTCCGAAAATTTACGGGGAAGAAAAACTTCTGCGCCCTTAGCGCACTAAAAGGAAATACCGGACATACCACGGGAGCCGCCGGCGTGTTGGGCGTGATAAAAGTCCTATTAAGTATGAAATATCGTCAAATCCCTCCGTGCATCCACTTTTCCAAAGAGAATGAAAATATTGAATTCGGAGAAAGTCCTTTCTATGTCAACACGTCTCTAAAAGAATGGCAACCTGATGCCAGGGGATCTCGTTTAGCAGCAGTAAGTTCTTTTGGATTCAGCGGCACGAATGCTCACATGGTGCTGGAAGAATACGTGGAAAAAGGTTCAGGGTTCAGAGTTCAGGGTTCAGAGTTTGGAAAAGATAAACCTGCTTTGATTGTGCTGTCAGCAAAGAAACAGGATCGGTTAAAAGAATATGCCAGGAAACTCCTGAAGTACGTTTCCCGACACCTGACACCTGACACCTCGCTCCTTTTTGATCACTCTACTCAAGCAACTGATAACCGTTCACCGATAACTGATAACGGTTCACTGATAGCTGATCACTCTCCCCAAGTCACTGATCACTTACAAGACCTCGCCTATACCCTTCAGGTTGGCCGGGAAGCAATGGAAGAGCGTTTAGGAATTATTGTCCATTCCATGCAGGAACTTGCAGAAAAACTGCACGCATTTATTGCAGGAAACGACGAAGGTGACGACATTTATCTTGGCGGGGTTAAACGGAATAAAGATGCCATGGCTCTTCTTGCGGCGGATGATGATTTGCAAAAAACGTTGGAGGATTGGATAGATAAGAGAAAATACGGCAAGATTTTAAATCTTTGGATCAAAGGTTTGAACTTTGATTGGAATAAATTGTACGGGAAGAATAAACCACAACGCATGAGCGCTCCCACTTATCCATTCGCCAGAGAGCGTTATGGCAATCGCCCACTGGATTCAAACGTATCGGGCGGAAGCAAACCAGACCTGAAAAGTCACCTGCATCCATTGCTTCAGGAAAACACGTCTAATTTATCCGAACAACGCTTTACATCCCGGTTCACGGGTGAAGAGTTTTTCTTAAAAGAGAACCTGGTTAAAGGACAAAAAATACTGCCTGGAATGGCCTTTCTCGAAATGGCCCAACACGCTGTGCGAAGATCCCTCGGCAATATATCCAGCGCCCATGATAACATTCAGCTCAATAACATGGTGTGGGCCGGACCCATTGCTGTGGCAAAACAACCTGTAGACGTTCATATTTCTATCGTTCCGGATGAGCATGGTGAGATTGCTTTTGAAATTTATACGGATAACCAAAATCCGGAGGACGAGTCCGTGATTCACAATCAGGGTACGGCTGTAATTTCTTCGTCTGCTGATAACCTCACTTTAAATCTCACGGATTTGAGAAACAGACTCGATAAACCCAGTCTGAGCCATGACACGTGCTATGAATTCTTTAAAACCATCGGCATTAATTATAGTCCTGCACTACAGGGGCTTGAAACGGTTTACATTGGAGATCATGAAGTCTTGGCCAAGCTGACTTTACCTGCTTCGGTTTCAAAGACAAAGGACCAATTTACGCTTCATCCAAGCCTGCTGGATGCCGCTTTTCAGGCCTCAATTGGAATTGGTTGCGGAGCCGGGGGCATTTGCTTTACAGCAGACGGTAAGCACTCATGGCCCTTTTTCCCGTTTAAGCTGGAAAAACTTGAAATTAGGCATAATTGCCTGGACTTGATGTGGGCCTGGGTACGTCATACGGATGAGAACGAAGCATTAGAGATGGTGAACAAACTCGATATTGATCTGTGTGATGAAAAGGGCTTGGTTTGTGTAACCATGCGAGGATTTTCCTGCCGGTCTCTCGATGGTGACTTCGCTTCTGAAGCATTGCCCCAACAGCAGTCGCCGTTTACAAAAATTGATAAATCCGACGTTCCTATATCATCAAATAGGCCGGAAAAAGTATCTCTTATTGCCTTGTCAGAAGTTCAGGGTTTGTTTAATGAACGATCACGACCTAGTTTTGAACCGGATATTGAATTCCCCTCGTCAAGCGATTCATCTTCATATACTCTTGCTGAAAGTCTATCTCCTCAACCCTTGGTTCAAATAGAGAATACGGGGGAAACTTTGCAACACTATCTCGTCAAAAGTCTTGCGGAAGCATTGTATATGAATTCCTCAGATATCGATGTTGAAAAAGCATTTATTGATATGGGGCTTGATTCCATTGTCGCCGTGGAATGGATCCAATTACTCAATAAAGAACACGGACTTTCCATTCTTGCAACAAAGGTCTACGATTATCCTAATATCCTTAGCTTTACCGAATTCTTACAAAAATCGCTCGACAGTCGGAAAAACACTCAAACTGATTCTACATATAATAGAGTATTAAATGAAAAATAATTTACTTCATCGGGATAATGGCATTGTGTTGTCTTCTCCAGGGGATTCATCCTATTCTCTTACCGAACCGACAACCTCGGCACATTTTACACGAATAAAGGAATCAAGAGAGGCTTTGCAGGCAGAACTCATCAAAAGTCTCGCGGAGGCCTTGTATATGAATTCCTCAGATATCGATGTTGAAAAAGCATTTATTGATATGGGGCTTGATTCCATTGTCGCTGTGGAATGGATCCAGTCACTCAACAAAGAACATGGGCTTTCAATACTAGCAACAAAGGTTTACGATTATCCCAATATCCTTAGCTTTACCGAATTCTTATTAAAAGAACTTAAGATCGGGAAAAGAGCGCTCAGCGAGTCTGCAGATAATAAACGACCCGTGATTTCAACAGAAATCGAGTCTCAAAGAGAGAGGATGCCTTCTTTTCTTCAACTGACACCACTGAAAAAAAAGCGGTTTTTCCGGCAAGATCAAAACAGGTCACCATCTTGTGACGACGAAGATTCTGCATCTTCTCCGCCTCATGAACCAATTGCCATCATTGGCATGTCAGGCAGATATCCCGGTGCGAGTGATTTAAGCGAATATTGGACCAATTTAATTCAGGCCAAAAATTGCATTCAGGAAGTCCCCGAGGGTCGTTGGGATACCCGTTTTTATTATGATTCAGATCCCTCTAAAACCGGGAAAGTGTATTGTAAATGGATTGGATTACTGGATGATATCGACTGTTTTGATCCCTTGTTTTTTGCGATTTCACCTGCTGAGGCAGAAATGATGGATCCACAACACCGTATTTTTTTGGAAGAAGGTTACAAGACATTTGAGCAAGCCGGTTATACGCGACACGCATTAAGTGAAATCAATTGCGGAGTCTATCTTGGAATTATGAGTCATGAGTATAGTTTGCTCTCAATGCAACACCAAACAGCACTGTCAGGAACAAGTAACAGTTTCGCAATAGGTGCTGCACGCATTCCATATTTTTTAAATCTGAAGGGTCCGGCCATCCCTATTGATACTGCGTGTTCATCTTCGTTAGTAGCTACGCATCTGGCATGTCAGGCATTAGCCCATGGAGAAATCGATATGGCTTTAGTGGGTGGAGTGACTTTATATTTCACGGCAGAGTCCTACATCGGGATGAGTGCGGCGGGAATGTTGTCACCTGAAGGGCAATGCAAAACATTTGATGATGATGCCGACGGTTTTGTTCCCGGAGAAGGCGTAGGTGCGATGGTGCTGAAAACATTATCACAGGCACAAAAGGATAATGATTACATTTTAGGAACAATCATTGGATCCGGAATTAATCAGGATGGAAAGACAAACGGAATTACAGCGCCAAGTGTCATGAGTCAGATTCAATTGGAACGGGGGATTTACGATCGATATAAAATTGACCCAGCGAGTATTAGTTATGTCGAGACCCATGGAACTGGAACAAAACTGGGAGATCCCATCGAGTTAGAAGCGTTATCAACCGTTTTTAAGGAGAAAACGGATCAAAAAAACTTTTGCGGACTCGGTTCGGTCAAAACCAACATTGGTCATACATCCGCAGCGGCGGGAGTCGCAAGTATTCACAAGATTCTGCTTTCCTTAAGACACAAAAAGCTTGTCCCCTCACTGAACTTTGAAAAACCGAACCGCCATTTTGATTTTGAAGATTCTCCCTTTTATGTGAACACAGAATTAAGGCCCTGGAATTCGGAACAGTCGCCACGTCGAGCCGCAATAAGTTCGTTCGGATTCAGCGGGACGAATGCCCATATGGTTATTGAAGAATACGTGGAAAAAGGTTCAGGGTTCAGCATTCAGGGTTCAGTGTTAGGAAAAGGGGTACCCGCTGTGATTGTGTTGTCTGCCAGGAACAAAGAGCGGCTAAAAGAATATGCTAAAAAACTCCTGAAGTACGTTTCCCGACACCTGACACCTGACACCTCGCTCCTTTCTGATCTTGCTTACACCCTACAGGTTGGCCGTGAAGCAATGGAGGAACGCTTAGGGATTATAGTCCATTCGATGAAAGAGCTTGAGGAAAATCTCCAAGATTTCATTGGCGGAAATGAGCCTATAACAAATCTTTATCTTGGCCAGAGCAAGCGGAAGAAAGACTCTTTGGCCGCCTCAGCTGCAGACGAGGATATGGCAAAAATGATTGAGGCGTGGATCAGGAAGAAAAAGTATAACAAGCTGCTGGATCTGTGGGTGAAAGGTCTGATCGTTGATTGGGACAAATTGTATAACGATACCAAGCCTCAGCGGATAGGTGCGCCCACTTATCCTTTTGCCAGAGAGCGTTATTGGCTGTCTGCATCCAGTAATCAGTTGTCAGTTGTCGGTAATCAGTTGTCGGAAATTATTCATCCCCTTTTGCATAAAAATACCTCCAATTTATCTGGACAACGCTTTAGTTCCATCTTCACTGGAGAGGAATTTTTCCTGAAAGATCATGAGGTGAAGGGGCAAAAAATATTACCGGGTGTGGCCTGTCTTGAAATGGCTCGGGAGGCGGTTGAAAAAGCCGTCGAAGATTTATCGCACGACAGCTGGAGTATTCAGCTCAAAAACGTCGTATGGATCCGACCCATTGCGCTAGGTGGTAAACCTCTGGAGGTTCATATTGGACTATTCCCTAAAGAAAATGGGGAGATTGCCTTTGAAATCTACACGGATAAGGCGCATTCAGAAGAAGAGTCACTTGATGAACTCTCTGAGCCGAGCCGAAGGGTACACAGCCAGGGCGTGGCAATACTTTCTACTCCCTCTAAAAAATCGCCTATAAATCTTGCTGATCTGCAAGAAAAACTTAATAAGACCCGCCTCAGCGATAAAGACTGTTATGAAGCACTTAAACGTGTGGGAGTTGATTATGGACCTTCTTATCAGGGGCTTGACATGATTTTTGTTGGAGATCATGAGCTGTTGGCTAAATTGCAATTACCAGCCTCTGTTTCGGAAACAAAAGAACAGTTTACACTGCACCCAAGCCTGTTAGACTCTGCGCTTCAGGCTTCAATAGGTTTAAACATCGTTAACTGTGAACCCGGAACCGTGAATCCGGAACCATCTCTTCCGTTTGCTGCGGATAGTATTGAGATTATTGATGCATGCACGGAATCAATGTGGGCTTGGCTGCAGGTCTCGAATGCGGGTACACCATCAAATAAAGTACAGAAGTTAGATGTTGATTTGTGTGATGAAGAGGGGAACGTTTGTGTAAGGATGCGCGGGCTTTCCTCCCGGGTGCTGGAAGCAGAGCAGCCGGATACATTGGAAACCATTGGCACATTATTGCTCAAGCCAGTTTTGCGAGAAAAACCGCTCGATCCAGAGCATACCCGTTCGAAAATTCCAGATCACCGAGTCGTCCTCTGCGGTTTTAATCAATACCGTCACCAATTGGCAAAATCAAACTCTGACCTATCTCTTACTTATCTTGAATCAAACCAGACATCCTTGGGAAAACGGTTTAGAGACTATTCGTTAGCATTGTTTGAAAATATTCAAAATATTCTTCAAGAAAAAACTAACGCCGCTGTTTTAATTCAAGTTCTGGTTCCCGCTCAAGGTAATGACCACGTCTTCTCCGGTTTATCCGGACTATTAAAAACAGCGCATTTAGAAAATCCCAGAATTTTCGGTCAAGTAATTGCTTTGGAGGAAAATGAGAGGACGGAGGATCTGCTCGTCAAGTTGACAGAAAATGGCAAAATGCCAGAGGATTCACGCATTCACTATGATGGTGACAAACGTCTAGTTTACACCTTTGAAGAAGTGGCAGGTTCTACGACAGAACAAAATTTTCCCTGGAAGGATAGCGGTGTCTATCTAATCACCGGTGGGGCAGGGGGATTGGGCTTTCTTTTTGCCAAAGAGATTGCAACAAAAATCAATAATGCGAAACTGATCCTTACCGGACGTTCGATATTGAACTCAAAGAAGAAAGCGAAACTGAAGGAGCTCGAAAATCTTGGTGCCACAGTTGTATACAAGGCCGTGGATGTTTCCGACAAAGAAGCGGTTAAAATTCTGGTTCGGGAGATTCAAAAAGACTATGGTGAGCTTAATGGACTTATCCATAGTGCGGGCGTGACCAACGATAACTTTATTATAAAAAAGAATAAGGAGGAGTTTGCGGAGGTACTTACTCCTAAGGTTGACGGAATTATAAACCTGGATCACGCGACAAAAGACCTGGAGCATTTAGATTTTTTTATTTTATTTTCGTCAGGGGCTGGAGTAATGGGCAACGCAGGGCAAGCCGATTATTCCACCGCCAACGGGTTTATGGATGCGTTTGCAAACGGTCGCTACGCTCTGTGTAAATTGAATGAGCGACGGGGGAAAACGCTTTCGATCAATTGGCCACTATGGAGAGACGGTGGCATGGGAATTGACAATGCCTCCGAAAAAATCATGGAAGACAACCAGGGGTTGGTGCCAATGGAGACCGTTTCGGGACTGGCCGCATTTTACCAAAGCGTGTCATCAAATGAACCTCAAGTGATGGTTGTGGAAGGAGATTTGAAAAAACTTTATACATTATTCCTTGATGGAGTCCGTATTCATTTTGTGAGTGGGGGGCGTGATGTCTTGGGCAGTGGTCAAAGTAACGCGGTCATTCCTGGCTGCGCACTCCCCACTCAGCCGCTGAATCACCGATTTAGTCCCGCCTTGCGTGGAGCCGAGCTACTTTTTACCACTCACAAAATGAATACGGACTCCCTTGATGAGGGCGCTCATCATATAGAACCACAGGACAGGAAAAATCAGGGAGCTGGTGCGACCGTTATTGAAGAAAAAATAGATGAAGAAGCGCTAAAAGAAAAGGCCGTTAATTATTTTAAGAGGCAATTGTCCAAAGTTTTGAAATTATCGTCCAAAAGGATTCAGGCTGAAGAGCCTTTAGAGAAATATGGTATAGACTCCATCATGGTCATGCAGTTGACCAATGAGTTGGAAAAAACTTTTGGCTCTTTGTCCAAAACGCTTTTCTTCGAGTATCAAACAATTCAGGAAATCAGCCATTTCTTTTTAGACGCGTATCGCCTTAAGTTTGTCAAACTTTTGCATATCAAAGAGACAAATCGAGCGGTTCCGGAATTCGAAAAATCCGTTCACAAAACGTTGCCTTTGCAAAAATACTCTCCGCAATTACATCGAAGCCGAATAGAATACGATATTTCAAAATCATTGCATCCTTCCAAAGAAACTGCTTTAGATATTGCCATCATTGGCCTTTCCGGCAGGTATCCACAATCAAATAACCTGGAAGAATATTGGCAGAATTTACAGAGCGGCAGAGATTGTATCACCGAGGTCCCAATCGAGCGTTGGGATTGGAGGGAATATTATTCCGAAGATCACAGTCTGCCTGGAAATCATGATAGTAAATGGGGTGGATTCATTGCAGATGTTGATAAGTTTGATCCGTTGTTTTTCAATATTTCCCCCCGGGACGCAAAAACAATCGATCCGCAAGAACGACTGTTTCTGGAGCATGTGTGGATGGCTTTGGAAGACGCTGGCTACCGGAGGGAAGATCTACAGGGAGATACGGGGGAATATCTCGGCGGCCAGGTTGGCGTTTATGCCGGAGTGATGTATGGAGACTATCAACTGTTTGGAGCCGAAAAAAATGTGCGCGGGAATTCCATTTTGTATGGCGGTAGTTACGCCAGTATCGCCAACCGGGTGTCTTATGTTTTAAATCTTCATGGTCCAAGTATGACCGTGGATACGATGTGTTCCAGTTCTCTGACAACCCTCCACCTGGGCTGTCAGGATTTGAAACTTGGCCGGATAAACCTTGCCATTGCCGGTGGGGTAAATGTGAGTATTCATCCAAATAAATATCTGGGATTAAGCATGGGGAAATTCATTTCCAGCCGGGGGCGCTGTGAGAGTTTTGGAGCAGAAGGAGAAGGCTATATCCCTGGGGAAGGGGTCGGCATTGTATTACTGAAAAGATTGTCAGATGCAACGAAAGACGGAGATCATATCTATGGGGTAATTAAAGGCAGCGCCGTGAACCATGGGGGTAAGACGAATGGTTACACTGTCCCGAATCCCAACGCACAAATGGACGTGATCTCCAGAGCACTTAAAGAATCTAATATCGATCCCCGATCGGTGAGTTATGTCGAAGCCCATGGAACCGGTACGAAACTCGGAGATCCGATTGAGATTACCGGATTGAGCAAAGCGTTTGGCTTAAACGGAACAACCCAGTCGTGCTGGATTGGTTCGGCCAAATCGAATATTGGCCATTGTGAGAGTGCCGCCGGTATTGCGGGGGTGACCAAGGTGTTGCTGCAAATGAAATATGGCAAAATTGCACCATCATTGCACTCCGGGGTCTTGAATCAGAATATTGATTTTGCGACGATCCCCTTTGTTGTAAATCAGGAGTTGCGGGACTGGAAAAAGCCCATCATTGAGGGAACAGAATATCCTCGAATTGCCGGAATTTCTTCTTTTGGGGCCGGTGGCTCAAATGCTCATGTGCTCATTGAAGAATACGTGGAAAAGGGTTCAGGGTTCAGAGTTCAGGGTTCAGAATTAGGAAAAGGGAAAGGGATTGGAAAAGGGAAAGGAAAATCCGCTTTAATCGTGTTGTCTGCCAGGAACAAAGAGCGGCTGAAAGAATATGCCAAAAAACTCCTGAAGTACGTTTCCCGACACCTGACACCTGACACCTCGCTCCTTTCTGATAACTCTCCCCAAACCACCGATCACTCAACTCAAGCAACCGATAACCGTTCCCGCCCGCCACGGCGCGTTGTAAACCACGGCAAATCTTCGACACTGACAACTGATCACTGTTCACTGACACCTGACACCTCGCTCCTTTCTGATCTTGCCTACACCTTGCAGGTTGGCCGTGAAGCGATGGAAGAACGCTTAGGGATGGTGGTCCATTCAATGGAAGAGCTTGAAGAAAAGCTGCGCGGTTTTATTGCGGGGGACGAGGACATGGAGGACCTTTATTTTGGCCAGGTCAAACGAAATAAAGATACCTTAGCGGTTTTCGCTGCGGATGAAGATTTGCAAAAAGCCATAGATGCGTGGATTGTCAAAGGAAAATATAACAAGCTTATGGACCTTTGGGTGAAAGGTTTGATGTTTGATTGGGGCAAATTGTACGGCGACACCAAACCACAACGGATAAGTGCGCCCACCTACCCATTTGCCAGAGAGCGTTATTGGGTGGAGACCGGAGATTCTAAAGGGACCAGTCCGACAAAGCCCGACATAAATGTCCGCAGCACACCACAATCTCACTCATTGGCAACATCTGCAACTTCACAGCCTCTACATGTATTATCTGCTAGTACCGAAAAAATAACGTCTTCAGAAGATCGTTTGAAACCGACACAAATTTCTCTTTCGGCCCCTTCCGCTGTCGGCGATTTTAACGAACGAAATAAAAAAAAGAAAAGGTCACCAATTTCTGTATTAAAAAATGTTGATGTCCTGAAAGATCTGAAGGCGGCAATGCCGATGGATGTAAAGTCAGCGATCCCTACGCTCAATAGAACAGGAGTTATGGTTGAAGGCCTTATTTCCTATTCGGAAGACTTTGCCAGTTATGCTGGTCAATGTGGAGGAGAAGTGCTGGATATAGGGTGTGCCTATGGCGTCGCTACTATTGCTGCTTTGGAACAAGGTGCACAGGTATTGGCGGTGGATATGGAGCCGCAACATCTTGATATTCTGGAGAGTCGTATCAACGATGACGCAATGCGGAGGTTACGTACCCAACAAGGCTTATTACCTGAGATTAATTTTGAGAATGAACGTTTTGCTGCCATCCATGCCAGTCGTGTTATTCATTTTTTAAAGCCGGAGGATGTTCAGGAAACGATCAAAAAAATGTACCAATGGCTACAGCCTGGGGGAAAACTGTTTTTAATTACAGATACACCTTATGTTGGATATTGGGCTTCTAAAGCATCCGATTATGAAGCTCGTAAGGCCTCGGGAGAATTGTGGCCGGGTTATATCGAAGATGTCAGCAAATATTTCGACGATAAAGATATCCGTGGTGGCCCCTCGCTTATCAATCCTCTGGATCCCGATATTTTGAAACGGGAGTGTTCAGTCGTCGGATTCAATGTGGAAAATGTCGGTTTTTTGGCTAATGGATCAACCTTCGAAGAGGGGAGCAACAGGGCTTATGCAGGAGTTCTCGCCGTGAAACCTCTTTCGTCATCACGTCATGAAAATCAACAGTCACATGAATCCTCTGAAGATATTCAAAAAATACTGAAGATGCTTTTAGCCGAAGAACTGAGTATGGATATTGACCAGGTTGATGATGAGATGCCGTTCATTGATATGGGATTAGACTCAATTTCTGCTGTGGCCTGGGTTCGAAAAATTAATACTCATTATGGATTATCTATTAACACCACCAAAGTGTACAACCACTCTACCATTGTCGAGTTTGGTAAGTATATCAAAAAAAAGGGAAAAGACCGAGGCTTATTTCAATATTCGAAAAAGGCCTCTTCTATTGCCGAAACGTCTCCTGAACACGTTCTTGATTATGCAAGAGAGCAATTTCAGTGTGACAGAGACATTGCCCCATCGCTTATCCCCCAGAGTAACGGAAAAACTGAAGGTGCTCCTAAACGTGTAGAAATCATAGATCGAACCGGGAAGGATCAAACCCAAACTCAGTCCATTGCCGTTATTGGCATGTCAGGACAATTTCCAAAATCCAGGAACCTCGATGAATTTTGGGACAACTTGGTTCATGGCCTGGATTGCATATCGGAAATTCCACCCACACGATGGAATCTCAGTGATTATTATGACCCGGATCCTCTGGTCACAGGGAAAACGTATTGCAAATGGATGGGGGCTTTAGAGGATATGGCTCTGTTTGATCCTTCATTTTTTAACATTTCACCCAAAGAAGCAGAATTGATGGATCCACAGCAGAGGCTGTTTTTACAAAGCAGTTGGCACTGTATTGAGGATGCGGGTTATAATCCTGCTCAATTATCAGGCAGTAGATGTGGCGTTTTCGTGGGCTGTGGTGCGAGTGATTATGGCCGCTTAGTAGAAAGTGAAGAATTGAGTGTAGAGGGAGCCATGGGCGGCGCTACCTCGGTTTTATCCGCCAGAATTTCTTATTTACTGAATTTACGAGGGCCTTCTTTACCGATTGATACTGCCTGTTCGTCATCTTTGGTGGCTATTGCTTCAGCCTGTGACAGTTTGGTTTTAAGAAACAGTGATTCCGCCCTGGCAGGGGGCGTATGTGTGTTGGTAGGGCCTGCTATGCATATTGTCGCCAGCAACGCAGGAATGCTCTCAAGCAATGGTCGTTGTTTTACCTTCGATCAGCGAGCCAATGGCTATGTACTCGGAGAAGGGGTTGGCGTGATTCTTCTTAAACGGTTAGAGGATGCAGAAAGAGATGGAGATCGGATTCATGCCGTGATTAGGGGGTGGGGCGTCAATCAAGATGGCAAGACCAACGGGATTACTGCCCCTAACCCGGATTCCCAAGCACGCCTGGAAAAAGAGATATACGACAAGTTCGCTATTAATCCGGGAGGGATTCAACTGCTAGAGGCTCATGGGGCAGGGACAAAGCTAGGTGATCCCATTGAGGTAGAGGGATTGAAGGAATCCTTTAAATCCTACACAACAAAAATGAATTTCTGTGCGTTAGGTTCAGTGAAGAGCAATATAGGCCATTTGCTGACTGCTGCGGGTATTTCCGGATTTATGAAACTTCTGCTTTCGCTCAAGTATCGAAAAATTCCTCCAACCATTCATTATGATCATTTAAACGAACATATTGAACTTGAAAAATCACCTTTTTATGTGAATGCCGAGTGCAAAGACTGGAACGTTTCAGACGGTCAAAAGCGTTGCTCGGCGATCAGTTCGTTTGGACTCAGTGGCACGAATGCCCATGTCGTACTTGAAGAATATATAGAACAGAGTTCAGGGTTCAGGGTTCAGGGTTCAGGGTTAGAAAAAGATCGGTCCCATTCGTCCAATCAGTCTGATCCGTCCTATCTCATCGTATTGTCAGCTAAGAATAAGGAGCGGCTAGAAGAATATGCCAAGAAACTCCTGAAATACGTTTCCCGACACCTGACACCTGACCACTCTACTCAAGCAACTGATAACTCTACTCAAACACCTGATACCTCGCTCCTTTCTGATCACTCTCCTCAAACAACCGATCACTCAACTCAAGCAACTGATAACTGTTTCCGCCACGGCGAATCTTCGACACTGATAACTGATCACTCCACTCAAACAACTGATCACTCTCCCCAAGTCACTGATCACTGTTCACTTTTCACTACTCACTTACAAGACCTCGCCTACACCCTTCAGGTTGGCCGAGCAGCGATGGAAGAGCGCTTGGGGCTGATTGTCCATTCAATGCAAGAGCTTGCAGAGAAACTTCAAGGTTTTCTTGAGAGAAAAAAGGACACTGAAGAATTTTATATAACCGGGGACAAGCAGAATAAAAAGATGCTTGCTGTCTTTGCGGCAGATGAGGATATGGACGGAACGATTGAGACATGGATGAGCAAGGGTAAATATCGGAAAATTCTGGACCTCTGGGTCAATGGCCTGAACATTGATTGGGACAAATTGTACGGGGATAACAAACCGCGACGGATAAGCGCTCCCACCTATCCTTTCGCCAGAGAGCGTTATTGGGTTCAAGAATCAGGGCACAGTAAAACAAATCAACAATCAACAGCCGAGCAGTGCGAGACGGGCTCGACCGTCAGAGAGAGCAACGAAGTGGCAATCACAAATCATAATTCAACAGTGTTGCATCCGTTGGTGCCTGAGAATACGTCCAATTTTTCCGAATCTGACCCGGACGAAACCAGTATTCAAGAGGAAGCCGAGCCATCATTCCAGTGGAACTTTTCGTTGCCTACGGAGAAAAAAGAATTGGGTCGTCACTATTCGGCGTTTAGCAGGGAGGAAAAAACAACGATATTCCTGCGACAATTGTTCGCAGATGAATTACATAAACCGATCGATGATATAGAGACAGAACGTGATTATACTGATATGGGACTGACATCTCTTAGTTTTACTAAAGTAGTTCAGATCATGAAACATAAACTGGATAAAGATTTTCCATTAACCCGGTTCTTTGAATACACAACCGTTTCGGACTTATCGTCTCATATTTGTAAGCGTTATCCCGTTGAAATTGATCGGCTAATTGTGACAAAAAAACAGGTTCAAAAAACGATTTCAGAGACGGAGGTAAAGAGTGCCCCTTCACCTGACAAGAAATTACAAAATGATCTCTTTGCATATGTTAAATCCCAATTCCCCGAGCTCATCCGTTTGAATGAACGTGCTAGTGGGCGACCCGTATTTTGGTTTCACCCGGCCTTGGGCGGGGTCCAGCCTTATTACGTAATTGCTGAGAATTCCGAGCGACCTTTTTGCGGCATTCAAGCTCGAGGCTGGCAAACAGATCGATCTCCATTGCATGGGATTCAAGCGATGGCCGCTTATTATGTTCATATCATTCAGTCTGTGCAACCACAGGGCCCTTATGATTTGGGTGGATATTCTTTAGGCGGAATATTTTCTTATGAGGTTGCTCGTCAACTACAGGAGTTAGGACAGACTATCAATACGATAACCATGCTGGATACGCTCGGTCTTGCGGAATTAAAAAACTTCGAAAGTTGTACAAAAAGCAAAATGTTGCAAGTGGTGAATACCGCCTTTGCACCGACGATGGAACTGGTTAAGGAAAAAATGAAAGACTCATTAATACACCGTGACGAATTAAATATGGGCCTGGACGATGAACGCTTTTTAGACCAATTAGTGGCTCTGGCAAGAAAACGTGGTTTCCAGAAAACTAAATCTGATATTCAGGAACTCCTGAGTCAGACGCCAAAGATTTCAAAATCCTATGACGTCCAGAATTTTTCACTCTTACCGCTGTCGGACCCACGGGCAATTAAATGTTATTACTTTCGCAATAAAAGTGGTTTGTTTTGGGGAGAATTTGAACCTTATTTTACAACGACGAAAAATGAAACGGCATTTGATCGCACAAGCTATTGGCGTGACTGGAAGAAACAATTACCCAGATTCCACATTATGGATGTTGATTCTGCCAATCATATGGTTTTTTTATCAGAACCCAAAGTATGTGAAACCATCATAGATTTCTGCAAAAGCCTCTATTCCAATGCAGGAATGTCCGAACAGTTTTTGAAATCCTTCAAACGAAACGTGAAACGCAAACACGGAACACTGAATGTAAAAAAGTAGCTCGCCCAGTAGAGCGGTCATTCCTGACTGCTCAAGTAAAGCGGTCATTCCTGAGTGCTCAGTAAAGCGGTCATTCCTACAACGAAGACTGATGAAAATTTTAACTGCCGTAGCTAACCAAGCGATGGCATGTCCGTGGTTAAAATTTGTTTCCAGTTATAAAAGTCCATGATTAATTTTTTCTTTTCAGTTTTATTCTTTCATTCGTCAAACTATCTTTTTAGACTATAGTTGTAACTTGTATACTTTGTTTAGTGGGCACCCTTATCGTTTTGATGACAATATCTTGGTCATTCGAAATTAATCTGTTAACTTGACGACACTCTAGGGAAATTCTGGTAAAGAAGATTTAAAGATACGTTAGTGTAAAACCCAAATTTCAAAATACCTCTCATACATGCTTCAATCATTCATAAGTCATTCAACCATTGATAGATCATTTCTTCAAGAAACATTGTTTCCAATTTTCTCAGAAAATAATATCACTCCATGGTATGCAACACAAGATATAATCGCAGCCGACGAGTGGGAGTCCAAAATTTTACAGGGACTACGAAATTCACAATGGTTTTTCGTCGTACTTTCTCCTAATTCCGTCCAATCGAAATGGGTTAAGGCAGAAGTTTCGTGGGCATTTGAACACCGGGAAGGCCTAATTATTCCTATACTGTATCAGCCATGCAATGTCGACGAATTACATCTTCGACTACGTGACATTCAATATGTTGACTTTACTGAGAATATTGTCCATGCTCGAAAAAAATTCCAGGATGCGGTACGAAATATCACGGAACGAGAAGAGTCTAAAAGCAACAACGAGGTTAAGCCCCGGACCCTACGATCTCCGATAAATAAAAGCCATATCTCGAAGAAGTTTATAGAATATCCTCCGGTAGGACGATATGAAGGTTATAAGAACGAATTAGCCGCTATAATGCAGGTCTTAGACGACGCCAATACTATTACTATAAATATCTGGGGAATGGGAGGATCCGGTAAATCAACTATAGCTGCAAAGGTTGCGTCTCAGGTGACCTCATTTGAGGATGGTGTGATTTGGTTAGAAGTCGGTGATGGAGAAAATCAGAAATTATCGCCTGTTGAGGTTGCTATATCAATTTTACGGCGACTAAAAGTCCGTATCGACAATCATGCATCCGATAGTGAGATCATATCTATGTACAGAAATGAAGTTGCTAATATATCCATTCTCATAGTATTAGATGGTGTACACGATGATAACACAATTACGATATTAATGCCCATTTCGAATTCACGTTTATTGGT
>JAJFLO010000400.1 GCA_021772675.1 Verrucomicrobiota bacterium
TATCCGTTGATATGACAGAACTTGAGAAATGATCGTAAAGCGTAGTGCATTCAGGCTCGTGATCTTGCTCCATGGCTTTTACCATAGTGAAAGGCAAATTTCTGGATGCTTTCGAGAGTTAGGCTGCTCGAATTATCCTGGCCGTTGTCATTGTTGAACCATTCGAGAAACCGCTGTGTGTAAACGCGATGTCGATCAATTGTTTCAACGGCAAGATCTCGATAGTTACAGAGGTAGGTGTTATAGTGCTCAAGAAGATCTTGACTCGAATTATTAGAGAAATTTTCCGGTATCATAATACATCCTTCCTATTTTGAGGTTAACTGTTCTCGATAAACAGTAAGACCCATAGAAGGTGTTTATGGTATCGGAATTATGTGAAGTAAATGGATACCGAAGAGGACAAAAAGGGTTCAGAGATTGCTAAATTAGGGATACAACTCAACATAATCGAATGGTGCACATAACGCGGTCATTCTTGGCTGTGTACATGTTATTCATTCGCCGCGGCGAACGATTTAATATTTGTCACTCACATTTTGAATACACACTCGCTTCGTTATCAAATTATCGCGATAGTTATTCTGCTGTACAGCGGAACTAAAAATTTGATGCTTTGCAGCTACATAAAAAGAAAACCATCACGGATTCAGGAATTAACCTGAATAATTCATAAACGTTTTATTACGAGCCATAATATCATGCAACATCAATGGGTTACAAAATTATCCGGGTTCGAAATAGTCACTATTCCAATACGCGGGTAAAATTCATAACTCATTGATTTCAGGCAATCTAATGACTCTCACTACGAAAGTTTATGAATTATTCAGGCTAAATAACTTTCCAATTTGCAACATATATTTTAATTTTTATGACTCATACCCGATTAAATATTATAAGATGTTTTTATAAAGAAGAATGACAGTGGATCATGCCTCGTATTTCGAAGTCAAACTCATTGAAGTTCTAGCAAAAAATCGTTACAAGAGGTTGATTTAAGGCAACATACCGACAGCCATCAATATTTCTACAGGTTTCTGTAAAATTGTTGCCTGAAATGAATAACGAATGTCGAAAAACCTACTGCTTGCAGTATAGTTATCGATCATAAGACAGGCGAATTTCGAAGATATACCTGACGCTATGTCGATTGAGAAGGGTTGCCTGAGTATGTTTAGTGTGACAGCAGCACATTCGCGTCAACTTAAAAAGTTAACAGTTTTAAAAAAAATGAGTTAGCAAAATCATCGACGCGTTGCTGGAGTCCACAACAGCTCGGATTTATCACTCAACTATCCTAATAACAACATCTTATGTCGTTAAGTTCACGTGAATGAGCGTAGGGGAAGGCAGCAATATTATATTTATTTGGAGAGCCGATCCCTCCTACGTTAGAGAATAGTTCCCGAATGTGAATTCTATCGTACGAGAAAATGGCCATTTTTGCGATTGTGGGTTCGGGGAGATGCAGCTTAAAAATGGGATGTAAAGTGAGGTACTTTATTTTTTCCACGTTCCAAGCCACAAACGTGCAGCAATTAGTAATTATTCAGTTTCTTATTTTTACAACCTCCCTTCTTTCCAAGGGAGGCAAGGGAGTTAATTATGAATGATAATGTTAGAATCATTAAGGAAATCAGTCAACCCGATTTTTATCTTCAAATTAGTCTTGGCAACAAAGACACAGAATGCAGATTGTCGATCAAACCAAAGAAGACCGGTTTAAAATTATCGGCATCGGCCTTACTGGAGATAATCAAGAAACTCAGAATAACCAGAGGAATCAAAAATGGTGCTATAAATGATTTTTGTAATAAGGTTGCTCTTGGTGATCCGTTAGCGGCTGTGGTCATTGCGCGCACCTCTTTGCCCACAGCCGGGCGGGACGCTTCGCTTCAATTTTATGTAGAACCGTCATCAAAACAGCCGCATGTTTCTGAAAATCAAATACAACAGAAAAATGTTGACATTCACTCACTTAACCTTTTTGAGAATGTTGAGATAGGTAAACCGATCGCTAAATGGCAAACAGCAGCAGCAAGTAAAGATGGTTGCAGTGTAACCGGTGAAATAATACCAGGGGCTAAGGTAAAGGACATAACCGTACGGCTTGGTCACGGGGTGAAGTTGTCGGACGATGGCGAGACGATAACAGCGACCGAGGAAGGGAGAGTTGTTTACGAGGGTGGTGTCATTTCGATCACGGATCAATTTAATATTCGGCATGATGTCGATTTCTCTGTGGGACACATCGATTTTGTCGGCTATGTTCAGGTAAACGGAAATGTGTGTGACGGATTTAACATACGCGGAAAGAAGGGGATTAATGTGCGGAATAATGTCCGCAACTGCCGCATTGATTCCGATGGCGATATCCAAATTAACGGTATGAATGGTAGAGGCCAGGGCTTCATTAAATGCGGTGGTAATTTAACCGCGAAATATCTTCACGACGCCACGATTGAATGTTATGGTGATATTCAGGTACGAAGAGAAATCATCAATTGCACAATAAAATGTGGAGGTTCAGTCACTGTCGCCGGACTAATTTCCAGCGGTGAATGTATCGCACTTTCCGGTATAGAAGCCAATAAAATTGGTGCAGAGGTTGGTTTGAAAACAAAGACCCGTTTGACATCCGGTATCGATTTTCGTTACGTTAGCCAACTCAAAGAATTACAGGAGGAAATGGATAATAATCAAAAACGACTACAGAAATTAGTCAATATAGTCGGCCCGTATGCTCGCCACCGTAATCCCGCTTCACTTCCTAAAGATATCAGAAATAAATTGGCTGATTCTCTATCTGAAATGCAGAAACTTAACAAACAAAGAGAGCAAAATGAAGAAAAGCTTATATCCATACAAAAAGACGTCTCGGATAAAGCTAACGCTCTGATTAATTTTAACAAGATTTTGTATCAAGGCACACAAATCTGTCTTGGCAATAGGACGGAAACTATTCGTGAAACCATTCAAGGCAGCCATTCTATTATTGAATATATCGGATTGAATCTACGAATTTTACCCAAATCCCCCTTAAGTACGAATGCGAAGGATATAGAGCGGAAAGTATTGGAAACAGAAGAGAAACAGAAACAAAAGAGTTGATATTAAGTGGCGAGAATTTTTTCGACGATTTTACAGACGCCTGAAAAACCAGTTTCCTGAAAGGCATTTTACATTTTAGCGACCGTGCTGCTAACCGGCATTATGCATAAACGTTCTATTACAAGTCATCATATCACATAATATCAACGAGTTGTGAACTTATTCGGGTTCGAAATAGATTCCACCACGGCAGATGTATCCGAAAACGTTTTTGTTAGGCCGCGAAAGGGGGGTGGAATGTGTGTCAAGACTGGATTGGGATCTTGAAATCTGATTCGTTATTCTTGGAGAATCTTCTACGATACACCTCATATTGAAAGTCAAATTATCGCGCTATATAGTTTAACCCGTTATGTGGAGCTTTGCCCGGCTTTACGGCTGGCAGCTTACGTCAGCATTAATCAGAGGTAGGTGCAAAAATGGAAGTTGAAATAATTGAATTCCCTAAAACTAAGGTTGCAGCTATAGACCATAGAGGTTCTCCAGTACTTGAACATGAGTCGATGAAAAAGCTCATTGCATGGAGTATAGAGAACAAGTTGCCACCGTCGGTTGCAAATCGTAACTATGGGATTCACTACAATGATCCTCGTAGGGTTACCCCTTCTGAATACCGTGTGGATCTTTGCATATCTGTAGAAAATGATGTCTTACCGAATCCATATGGTGTAGTTAACAAAGTTATTCCATATTGCCGTTGCGCTAAAGCACAACATATTGGTTCTCGAGAGAACGTAACGGCAGTTGAATACTTAAATGAAGAATGGCTTCCTGTTAGTGGTGAACAACCTACGGATCTTCCTGTAATTTTTCATTACGTAAATGTTGGGCCACACGTGCAAGACGATGAGATGATCACAGACGTTTATTTACCGCTTGCGTAGCGAAGTTGGTGAGAAAAACGGGTTAGAATCGACGGTCTCGTAGGGGTAAATTATTGCTATATTTTTTACATCCATACTTCAAATACATTATGGATCAAATGAGCATCCTTCAGTTTCGATTGCACTTGGAAAAACACATCCGGTAGTTTCATAAAATCCGACAACCATACGGCTTGAAATCAACCATAATTCCTTCCCGATAGGCGGCTCTTCTAACTGTTCACTTTTTGCGTAGGGCAATCGAACTGGTATGTCATAATACTTTAAGGTAAACGGAATATGAATTGGGATTTCAAAATCAATTTTATTTAATATCGGAATATGTTTTGGAACTGATTTTAAGGCCGTTACCCAATGGCTTATGCCTCTCTTAAATTTACGGATCATTGGACGATGAATTGAAGTCAACGGGACATCGTGAAGAAGTCCTTCATCCAAAGGATATTCTCCGTCGAACGGAATGCCAATTCCGTAATTGTCATCTGGATTTGCAGTCCAGCATCCAAATAATTGATAAATGCCTAAATATATACGCCCAAATGCAAAATAAAATCCTCTGCCCGTTCCCCAGACGAGTCCCATTGACCGAGAAGCAGCGGGATATCCTTCAATAATATAGACGCTTCGATCATATCCCTTTTTTATTTGCATCGGAATTTCAATCCACCCATAGCCTATGTTAACAAAACCGTGGGATGCTTTGTCAGCCATGCCATTCAAGAAAGTGTCATCAGCCGCGAATGAGGATATCGATAGCATTAGGGCCAGTATAATGTGATGATTGCTTTTAATCATTTTTGTATTAACCTACCCTATTTGGTTCTATAGTGGAAATTAATTTTTGATTTAGTCTCATTTCGTATAAGTCTGACAAGAATGTTTTTGAAAATGTCTTTCATAAAGGGTATATAGTGTCTGTCCAGAAATGGCTTATTTGCTTAGCTTGGAGGCTTTACAAGTAACTCGGGCATTCCTGCCTGAGCAATAATTTGGGTTAGCAGACAGGAATGTCCGCTTTACTTTTTGCCATTTCGGGACAGACACTATATAAATATAACTGTCTTTATAATTCGCTAATTTACATATGTAATATATGTATAAAGGAATAAATCTCAAATAGGATACACATTGGCTTCAACATCTATAATCAATACTTCTAGAATTGCGATTGTCGGCTTAGGTCAACTTGGTGGCTCTCTGGCATTAAGGCTGGATGAGATTAAATGCCGTTCACTTTATGCTATCTCTCGAAACGAGACAACAATCAAAGACGCCCTTGAACGGGGTATTCTTGAAGGAGGAAGTACCGATGCCGCCGATATTTTGCCGGTTGTTGATATGACGTTTATTTGTCTTCCATTAACCGCTTCAATTGAATTTGTGAAGGCAAATATTGACCACTTCCGTCCTGGCAGTATTGTCACGGATGTTGGCAGTGTAAAGGTTGAAATCGTACGGGAAATACGCGGGATATTACTTGATAAAGGGGTCTATTTTGTCGGTGGTCATCCAATGGCTGGATCAGAAAAGTCCGGTTGGGAGAATTGCAATGCAGAACTTTATCAGAATGCGATTGTCTTTTTAACGCCCACACCTGACGATGAATCGCTTGCAATTGATTTAGTCAGAAACTTCTGGCAAGATATTGGTGCTCGACCGTTAGAAATTGAAGCCGAACGACATGATGAAGCTGTAGCTTATACCAGTCATTTTATTCATCTCTTATCATCTGCCATCTGTAAAACAGTGTTTTCAAGCGACGATAATGAAGCCCGCGAACTCGCCTGCGCGGGGGCATTTAGAGACACCACTCGAATCGCCTCAAGCAATGTTAATATGTGGACTGAAATTACAAAATATAATCATGAATTTATTAAGAAGGCATTGGCAGATTTTAAGCGGGAAATAGATTCAATTGATACGTACTTGAATAACCAGGATTGGGATAACGTTGAAAATTATTTTGCAGATGCAAAATCAAAACGAGATAACTGGTTTAATAAATAAAATTTACTAGCAGTCTGTCGGACTGCTATAATTATTGTAGCCGTTCTTGGGGTTCAAAGTTCAGGAGTTCACGGTTTCCGCTGCGGCGGGTTGAAAAACCGAAACTCAGAATACTGAGGTATGTTTACTCGTTGACCGGTGCCGGGCTGAATCATAAACGTGTTGTTTGTCTTTTTCAGTTTTTTTGATCCTCCTCCCGGAAGAAACCTGTGAACCGTGAACGGAGACAGTATGTTCAATGGTTGAATACCTGTAAATCCTAAAAAAAACGACTCTATAAGACGGTTTAATGTTCTTAGTTTTTAATCGCTGAACCTTGAACCCAATATCAGGTGTCATTGAGAGAACAAAGTTAGAAACTTAAAAAGGTTTAAAATGCCAGATAAATCAAATAATAATTATACCAAATCTTTAACATTATTAAAGAAAAGTCAACAAGCCTACCCTGATAATGATCCTGACTATAAAATATTAGAATCCTTTGACAATCGCTATAGTGACCGGAGGTTTTGGGTTACATTTAACTGCCCTGAATTCACGACGCGTTGTCCCATTACCAATCAACCCGATTTTGGTAAAATTATTATCAGTTATATTCCTGATAAAAAATGCATAGAAAGTAAATCGTTGAAGTTGTATCTCTTTTCATTTCGTAATTTTAATACGTTTCACGAAGAATCAATTAATCGAATAAGAGATGATCTGGTAAAATCATGTTCACCACGTGAACTTGTCGTTGAAGGTATATTTAATGCAAGAGGTGGTATCAGCATTAATGTAAAAACAACATATAAAATGACCTAGCGGTCTGTCGGATTTTGGAAAAATCTACTGCGAAAACCGCATTCCTGGCGCATTTTTGTCCAAATTATTGTCGATCCCACGGGGCGCAATATATTCCTCAAATCTGGACAAAAATGCTCTCAATTTGATGATTTTCTCGCAACGATTTCCAAAGCCCGACAGACTGCTAGCATTATTCGTATTGCCCTACCCTGTTTTAGCCTGGATTATTCATAAACTTTCTATTACGAGTCATTATATCACATAATATCAACGAGTGATAACGTTCTACGGGTTCGAAATAGTTTACTATTCCTGCACGCAAATAATATTCACGACTCATTAATTTCATGCAATCTAATAACTCTCATCACAACACGTTATACATAATCCAGGTTAGTTTAATATTCATTGAAATCGTTGTCACAACCCTGCCCTTTTTCATTCCTCGATAAAATGCCCACAATTCAAGCCATCTATTCCAAAATTGTCAAGGAGTTTTATGATCACAACATTACCTGTCCGGAAGTTGATGCAGAATGGATTTTAATCGATACACTTTGTCTAAAAAAAAGTGACTTTATACTTAATAATCTTAATCAAATTTGTCCAAAGAAAGTTGAAGTAATTCAATCACATGTCAAACGGCATATCAATGGTGAACCGGTTCAATATATAACCGGATCAACCGAATTTTATAATACAACGATTCTAGTTGGTCCGGGTGTACTAATTCCTCGCCCCGAAACAGAACGTCTCGTTGACATTGCCCTGGAATTATATAAAAATAAAGACGAATCTATTCTTGATTTGTGTACTGGTTCCGGATGCATTCTATTTGCATTGGCTAAAGAATTACCGAAAACAAAACAATTTATTGGTATAGACATTTCGAAAAGTGCACTGATTTGGGCAGAGAAAAATCTTCATCATAACTCAGCTACATCTGAACATTTAGATATCTCTTTCATTCTGGGAAATTTATTTAGTCCTCTTCGAAATGATGCGAAATATGCATTGATAACCGCGAATCCTCCTTATGTTTCGGAAGCTGAATTTACACAATTACCGACAACCGTTAAAGACTATGAACCACGGCAAGCGTTATTCGCAAATTTTGGTGGGTTGATGATATTAAAAGAAATCGCAGAAAACGCATGCAATTATTTGGATGTAAACGGTTGGCTGGTCTGTGAAATCGGTGAGAATCAAGGAAAATCAGCTATAAATATTTTTACAAGAAGTGGGTTAAAAAAAGTTAAGATTTTCAAGGATTACACGTCTAAAGATCGAATCATTATTGGTCAGAATTCTGGCTAATCTGGTTATCTTTTTTTGGGGGGCCTTTTGAAAATACATGATTACTAACCTGAATAATTCATCAATATTCTGCTGCAAGCCCTAATCTTTGCTCAGATAAGCCGATTAACTCAATTTTGCATCTCAGTGAATGAAAATTCACTTTCATTGTAAAATTATCTCTAATTATTTTATTATGAGCGAGTTAAGTGCTCTCGCGACGAATCGCATGAATTAATCAGGCTAAACGTATAAAACATGGCTAAAAACCTAATTATAACAAACGGAGACTCCGCAGCAGAAATATTACGGGCTGCGTTTGGAGGCTATGATGTCTTACCTTGGCGCGATGTTTTGCATGAAGGGCCTGCACCACTAACAAAGGATTTGCATGCTCTATCGTCTATTCGTGCACAATATCTTTCCGCTACGTATTCTGTCGAACTAAAGCAAACGATTGGCAATTTCAAAGACAGAGACAATTTGCTTAGAGATTGGAGCAAATTTGAAAGCGTGGTTCTTTGGTTTGAGCATGATTTATATGATCAATTGCAATTAATTCAAATATTAGATTTTTTTGCATCCAGTCAGCAAAACTGTGATTCTATTTATATTGTTCAAGCTGACGAATACCTATCTGAACAAAATTTAGAAGAAATTGTTCACTTTGATAAACTCCGGAAACCTCTAACATCAGAACAATTGAACCTTGCACGCAAAGCATGGTTTGCGTTTCGCCAGCCTACTCCTGAATCTTGGGTTGGTTTACTAAAAAATGACTTAAATTCTTTGCCATTTCTAAAATCAGCTGTTCAAAGAATGCTGGAAGAATTACCGTCGTGCATATCCGGGATTTCTCGTACTGAATATCAAATTTTGCATTTGCTGGATTGTGGTGTATTGCAGCCTGAAAAACTCTTTTCAGAATCGCAAAAAATGGAAGAAGCTGCATTTATGGGTGACTTGTTTTTTTCAATCAAATCTCAAGACTAATAAATTCTACAACACCTCTAATCAATGGAATCAATAAAGCTCTTTTCAATCCTGATCAAAGAAATAATGATCGTCAGGTATATCTCGAAAGCAAACTTGAACTCACTAAAACAGGACTGGCAGTACTAACTTGTCAAGAAGATTATATTAGGAAAAATGACATCGACTTTTGGTGGGGCGGCACACACATTATCAGGGATAGTTTATGGCGCTGGAATTCAGACACTAAGTCTATTATAAATTCGTAAGATACGAAAATTAAATAACTTCCTATTTTGAGAAATCGAATATCAAATGTCGAACAAGGAATAATTAATATCGAAGGATATCAGAAAAGATGATCTCGAAGATCGCTTAATAGATTTTTTCATCCAAATGATACGCGTTGGTGAATCTCTACCGAAGAGAAAAGCGGGTAATCACATTGCCAGGAATTATGGGTGAATGTTTCTCAGGCATTGAAATTGATAAAGTCACATAACAATTCGCATAATTCTGGGTATCATGGATAAAGCAAACTATATGTTGAAGCGCTTGTTGGAGTTCATCCATAATTACTCTCACATTGCCAGCCAGCTGATTCGCTGCGGAAAACGTCACCTGTTCCCCAAAGCTCAGTAGTTCGGACAGACAGAACGCCCTAGAGTTACTATCGTTGTAAAGTCCGTATTTAGAAAATTATTTACGGACATTCCCAAAAGTAGATGTGAAAATAAAAGAGCAGGCGGTTATGTTTGGTTTACAACCAACCCTTCATAACCGGAGATCCTGCTCATGAATAGTCTACAATTAGTCCTTGCTACCGTCAAGGGTAGCAGTACAGATTTGACCGTTTTTCTATCCGCTTCCAAGAATGCACTCTTTGTTTATCTTGGCCTGGCTCTTATGGAACGAGTTGATGCTGCCCCCGACCAATTTGCTTATAAAATGTTAGTTGGCCGATTAGTCAATGCCGGTATTGCGCTTGAAGAACTCAAACGCCAGTTCAAG
>JAJFLO010000005.1 GCA_021772675.1 Verrucomicrobiota bacterium
AAGTCTCTGTTGAAAAAAACAGTGCAGAGAATATTATCCAACTCCTGCTAAATTTCCCTGAGTGAAAAAAAACAAACATTTTCAATTTCAAAACCAGGGGGACAAAATACCTAATACCCCAACTTATTGATATGATACCATATGGTCACAAAGATGTTGTATTAAATATTTAACATACCTAATAGTATGTCTCATAATTTCTACAACACTTTCTAATTCAAAGCGTTGTGTTAGTTTATCAAAAAATATTCACAGATTTAGGTTGAAGTAAATTATGTGTGCTTAGTAGAATCCGAATGAATCAAGCAAGATTGAGGATGTAAATGAAAAAAATAGTAAAAGCTACGGGGCCAATAAAAGAAACGCTTATTAATTTTCTTTATAGATTAAGTCCAAATGATAGGATGTTTATGGGACTTGTACAGACACTCGCTATGAAAAATACACCAAGGGCGGTTAATCATCTGAACCATTATTTATTTGGCCAGGCATCTGAAAAGATAGTAAAGATTGGCGACTTATTTGAACATGATCAGGGTGTTAAGCTAGCGTTCTACGAAAGTATTCAAGAAGAAATTAGTAGAGGCTGCGAAAATGGAGAAGTTATAATTTCGCAACTTGCATATACAAACAAGGATTGGTTGTATTCTTTAGGTGGCATAAAAATACAATGGTATAGGTGTAAAAATAAGGTAAAGGCGTGGTTTGTAAACAAATACTGCTGGCACCCCAACGAAAATCGAATAACTCAAACTATTCACAAAGCAGCTGAAAATCTAAAATTATGTGGTGCAAAAGATTATTTTATTTTTGGGCTGCCGGAAACTATACTTGTAAGTGACATAGTGAACCAGACGCATTTAATAAATACATCCAGGGCAACACTATATTTACTTTAGCTTGATTAAATCATTCGGTTTCATCGTGAGAGTGCTTAACTCGCTTTAGGTTAACGATTTATTCAGGGGGAGAAGGCAAAGTAATATGATTGATTTTAAGTTTTGGAGTTCTTTATGATAAGGTTAAATAACTACTAAGATTAGAGCTCGCAATACAAATTGGATGAATTATACCGACAGCCATCAGGTTATCGACAGGTTTCTGTGAAATTGTTGCCTGAAATGAATAACGAATGTCGAAAAATCTACTGCTTGCAGTATAATTTGGTTAGAATGGTATTCGTTTTTATTATTGTTATTTCGAAATTCTTAATTCGGCAACCCATTCGCCGATATCCTTATTTGGACGTCCGTTAATTATTGATCTTTCATAATACCGCTGAATGTCAAAAATAAGATGAATGCCGTTTGTATTACCTGGAAATTCAAGGGTGATGTACATGGTATTATCTGTACTTTTTTCTACCGAATTTTGAATATCGATATCAACCCACTGAAATCCACTTTTAATTGGAAGTGTTTTTGAAACCGATCGGGAATCTTGTTTTAAGACCAGTATCAATTCTTGCTGTTGTGATTCTACGTAAAGTAGGGGAAATCTCAATCTAGTTCGATTTTTGTCATCAAATTGATCATCAATGACAAACACCTTGTCAATTTTTTTCACCTTCTCTAATTGTTGTGGAAACCAGCCTCCAAATGATTGTGGCCCATGATCTTTATAACTATCCTCAGTTTCGAGAGATATGTGAGTTCCACTAGGACGTACCATTTTAATTATAGCCGACTCAAAACAGAATCGGTAAATATCACTGCCCCAGCCAACGAAACCAATAGAAAATAGCAGTGTTGCTAATGTAAACGCACCCACTCTTTTTTGTCGCACGGTCGGTTTTTTTTTGATTTGGCGCAGTAATTGGGAAATCGGAATACTACCCAGAATACATAAAACAGGTAAAATCGGGACGCGAAAACGGGCTAGAATATAAAATGCAACCGTTGCTATCATATATAGAAGAGTAAACCAGGCAAAAGACTGTTCCCGTAGATTTCTTCGTTTATTAAACACTGTCAAAATAATTCCGGTAATCCCCAAACTGCCGATAAATAAGAACCGAAAAAATATGGGCCAGTGAAGTACTCTGAATGCCTGATTATTGTTAGACATTGCGACATTGTTAGGGATCTCGCTTTGACTCCAAAATAGAAGAAACATCCTGAATTTTAATTCTAAAAAAGCAAACGGTTCCCTTTTAATCCAATTAACAATATTGCGGGACACTGAAATTTTATTGTTATCGTCGAGGTTGTCCATTCGCATCCACTCATGATATGATGGTGGATATTCCATTGGGCCGGCTCCGGCTCTCTCCTCTCGGCCGCCAGGGGGAGATTCCGGCGTATTTCCCAACGCTAATACTGCGGGCCCAGCTGTTGAAGCTCCGACCCAATTGCCTTCATTTTGAAAATTAATAATAGAATAAGGTAATTGTACCATTATGGCCATGCCTAAATAAAGACCGATGCTGTACACGGTTTTCTTCTTGTTTCTATGTAGCGAATGAAAAAGCATTACCAAAATTATTGGAGTAAAACACAATGCATTACCTCGTGTTACAACAGCGAATCCATGCACAATCCCGACAAGCATCCAACTCTTCAACTTTTTGTTTTTATATGCTGTCAATGTCAGATACAAAAGCAGGATAATCCAAAAGGATTGCAGCACAGCAATTAAAGTAAACGGCGTAAAAAAAATGTGATACTGACAGGTCGCTATAAGAAACGCGGCAATTAATCCACTAATTTTTCCAAACTCTCTTGCTGCTGTCACCCCTGTTAACCAGATGACTCCAGCACCGGCGATGCATTGGACTATTACATAGGAAAAATAATTGATCCCAAACCATTTATAGATCAAAGGTAAATAGATTGTATAGAAAAATGGTTGATAATAAAATCCATCTGCCAGGTTATAGTTCCCGTTTATTACTTGTTTAGCCAATAGTTGATAGGTGAACATATCGCTTTGGGGCGAGGGCAAAGTTGCGGGAGGATAATCTTTCTGAATCTGGATACAGATCAATAACCGTATCAAGAACCCTAAGAGGGAAATAATTGCTAATGTATAAAAGAAATGTTTCAGAATTATTCGCTGATTGAAAATACTTTTCTCCTAAGCTGGATTATTCATAAAGTTTTGTAATGAGAGTCATCAAATTGCGTAATATAAATGAGTTGTGAATATTATTTGCGTGCAGGCTTCCAGCTCGTAGAGCTTACAGCTCGGAGAGAATAGTGTTGAAAATCCGCCGTGGTGGAAACTATTTCGAACCCGAAGAACTTTATAACTCGTTGATATTATGTGATATGACGATTCGTAATAGAAAGTTTATGAATAATCCAGGCTAAAGCTTGGTGAAATATAAAAGGAGTATAATTCCTACAGTTGGTAAGTTGCGCTTTATTGGGATTTAGGATCAATAATGTCTTTTTCAGGATTGTTTGCCTCGGCGCCAATTTCCCTTAAATACTTTTTTCTTTCTTCATTTGATAGATTGTTCCATTCTCCCATGAATTGATCCTTTGCATCCTCACCATATTCCGAAACCAACTGGTCCAACAAATGTTGAGGAAATTTGACATTTAACGCATCAAGCGCTGCTTGCCTCCTTTCTTCCTTAGCTTTTTTCTTAGCAGCTTTTTTTAATTTTAAGGCAGCTTTTTTCTTTTGTAACTCAGCTTCTTGATCGTGAAATTGTTCTTGTTTTTTTGCTTTTGTGGCAAATAAATTTTTAAGAAAAATTCCAAAAAGCGCAATGATACCGACTCCGATCAATATTAATGGTAGTAACTGAAGTTTTGCTTTTGTGGACAAGGATTTCTTCTTCTTTGGAGCAAAGGTAATCTCTTCCACTTCTTGAGGCGGGGCATTTATTTTTCCTTCACCAGATGTCAAATCATTCTTTTCTATAGATTTTTCTTTTTCATCACTTTGATTTGGGGCTGGAGGAGCGGAGGGCTCGAGTCCAGGTGGCGTTAAATCTGGCATTGATGTTGCTACAGATTCTGTTTTTCTTAGACTTAATCCTGAACCTGCTTTTTTCTCTCCTTCTTGGTTTGCCAATTTACTTTCGGGAGAGGATTCACCTGGTTTTCTCATTTGCAGGCCAGTTGGAGAGTGACTTGATTTTTCTCTACTATTATTTTGGGTATCTATTATCGCCAAATTTACCGAAGTTTCATCAAGATTGACACTTTTAGGGGGTGTGCTGGGCACTGCTTTTCTCAGGCGTAAACCCCCGCTATCATCATCGATATCGGAGGTGTCAATAATCTGAGACGGTTTCTTTAAATCAAGATTTCCAGGTTCTGCTAATTTACTGCCCGCTTTAGCAGGAACATTTAGCGTCAATGTTGTTGGAGGGTCTGAACTTTCACCGGGCATTTTGATGGATGAATCTGCTGGTGGATTCAACTCTTTTTCAACCGATATTTCCAATGGTTTTTTCAAACTTAAAGTTCCGGGCGTACCTCCACTTTTCGGTGTCGTTAATTCAGGTTTTTTTAACGTCAATGTTCCCGGAGGGGTAGGACTGCTTGAGTTTGACAAATCGGGTTTCTTTAGAGTTAGCGTGGCAGGCGGAGGCGGTGCACCGGCATCTTCAGTTAAGCCGGATGGTTTTTTCAGTGATAATGTCGGCGGGGGCGAATTTAAACCACTACTATCATCACCTGCGTCTGGTAACTTTAAACTAAGCTTTTGAGGTGCTTCGTTGCTATCACTTTGACCTTGTATGTCATTGTCGGGGTCCATCAATTTACTTTCTTTTAATTAACTGAGAAGTAATAATCAGTCGAATCTGGTTAGGGTTAAATATTATATAGGTTATCGAAGAATATAAGTGATAGCTTTAAAAAATGCTTAGAGTACTATAACAAATTAACTATAAATGAAAATTTAACATTTAAAATAATCGTTCTGAGTTCAATTTAAACCCTCAATTTTTAATTCAATCTTTTCCATTGTTTATTATTAATATGAGGTTCAGTATCCAACACATAATCAACAGGGTTAAGCAGAATGTAAAGTTAATACTGATTCGGGATGTGTTTGTTTCTCTGATTTAATCAATTTTTGTCAGGGGAATTATTTGCAACTGAAACGGAATAGTGGAGACGGAGTAATCAACTATGTTTGAAAATATCAGTGACAAGCTTCAGGAAACGTTTAAGCATCTGACCGGGCGGGGTAAACTAACCGAAAGTAATATCGAAGACGCGATGCGCGAGGTTAGGCTTTCGTTATTAGAAGCAGATGTCAACTATAAAATTGTAAAAGAATTTGTAGATGCTGTAAAATCTGAATGCCTGGGCGAACGTGTTATGAAGAGCATAACACCTGGGCAGCAGGCGATAAAAATAGTAAATGACCATTTGGTTCGATTAATGGGAGAATCAAATGTCCCACTGGACTTATCTGCAAAGCCTTCGATTATACTGATGGTTGGATTGCAAGGCGGAGGGAAAACTACAACAACAGCAAAACTTGCTCATCATCTGAAAAAAGAGGGTAAGAATGTTATAATGGTCGCTGCTGACGTCTATCGTCCTGCTGCAATCGATCAGCTAGAATTTCTTGGCAAAGATCTAAATATCCCGGTTTATTCTAATAAAAGTACGTCAAATGTCACTTCTATTGCAACATCTGCTCTTGCTGTTGCACATAAAGATAACATTGATGTGATGCTTGTCGATACTGCAGGCAGGCTGCAAATTGATCACGATCTGATCCAGGAATTAAAGAGTCTTAAACTTCATTTGAAACCTGCTGAGATTTTATTAATTGCTGACACTGCACTCGGGCAGGAAGCCGTTTCTGTCGCATCTCATTTTGACGACGCGCTTGACCTTACTGGCATAATTCTTACAAAAATGGATAGTGATGCACATGGTGGCGCAGCATTATCCATGCGTAAGGTTATTGGTAAACCGATTAAATTTGTGGGTGTAGGTGAAAAAACGGCGGATTTTGAAGCGTTTTATCCAGATCGGATGGCATCTCGCATACTCGGAATGGGGGATGTTGTTAGTTTGGTCGAAAAGGCCGCAGAAACGATTTCAGAAGAAGAGGCAAAATTACTTGAGCAGAAAATGCTCAAAAATAAGTATGATTTTAATGACTTCTTAAACCAACTGGGACAGATGAAAAAATTGGGGGGTATGGGAGCAATCCTAGATCTGATTCCAGGCGGGAAAAAAATGAAGGACGCTGTAAATATTGATGAAAACATGTTAAAGCACACGGAGGCAATTTTGTCCTCAATGACGCCCTACGAACGAAATCATCCTGAAGTACTCAGTATTATGTCAAGAAAGCAGCGAATTGCAATCGGCAGTGGTCGACCATTTGACGAGGTTCAGCAATTGTTAAAACGATTTGATATGATGAAAAATATGATGTCAAATTACAAAAAGCTTCCTGGCATGTTTGGAGGAGGAGGAGGTGCCCAATATAATCAAATGGGATCATCGGCACAACAGCAAAAAATGATGAGTCAAAAAGCAAAAAAGGCCAAAAGGAAAAAGCATAAGAAAAAAAAGAGATAGATTATTGTTAAGATTGGCCTAAGGGCTCACAAATAAATAACTTGGATAATTTCGCGCTCAGATTTATGTCAGGTTTGGGCGATCTGAATGGCGGAAAGGAGCATGAATATTGCAATACTTCAATGTTTTTCGTCATTTGGATCGGACCTAGATGACGTGAAGATAAGATGCGAAAAATCCAAGTTATTTATTTGTGAGCCCTAACTTAATATTTTATGACAGGTGAGTTATCGTTGTTAACAGTAAATTCTAATTTCTGGACGTATTATAAATAGGAGAAGAGAGTGCCTGCGTATTTAAACTTAAAAGCTCCTGAGGCAAACACGCGAATAGAGTGTGTCGACGTTGTCACAATCGGTCGAGACACCAATAACGTTTTGAGTATCAAAGACGTTGAAATGTCCAGAAACCATGCCATGATAAAGTGTCTTGCGATGGAGCAATTTTATCTTTTTGATATCGGCAGCCGCAATGGATGTTTGGTCAATGGTTTACGAATAAATGCCCCTACATTGCTAAAATCAGGTGATATTATAACCGTTGGTAATTCATCAATTGTATTTGAACAGTTTATTGTTCCTAAATCTTCGGGCGAATATTCTCAGACATCTTTAGCTGAAACAATTGTCACGGATTCTTCAAGCATAAAACCTATCATTGTTCTGGTCGCTGATATAAGAGGATATACCACTTTATCAGAAAAATTGCCAATCAAAGTTCTTAGCTCCATGATGTCAAAGTGGTTTGATGAAGTTCAGCACATTGTTGAACGAAATAAGGGGACAGTCGATAAATTTATTGGCGACTGTGTTATGGCTTTATGGACTATTGATGATGATTATAAACAAAAAATTTCACATGCAATAAAAGCAGCATACGAAACATTTAGTTATACAGGGAAACTCAATAATACCTTTCCTGAATTAGAAAAAAAAGTAAGGTTAGGTGTTGGAATTCATACCGGACAAGCTGCGGTGGGCATTGGGTTGGACAATACCGCCATGGGGGATACTGTGAATTTGGCCTTTCGGTTGGAATCGGCAAGCAAAAGTTTAAAATGCGATATGGTCATGAGTGAAAGCACCTACAAATACTTACCTAAAAAACTCTGGCAAGGAAGAGAGCGTGAAATAAGGGTGAAAGGGAAAAAAGAAAAGGTTAAAGTGTGTACCCTGAACCTTGCTGAGTTTGGTAAAAACTAAAGGTCCGATGAAGCCTCGTGGCACTAACCTGATTAATTCATGCGATTCGTTGCGAGAGCACTGAACTCGCTCCTAATAAATTGAGTTAATTGGCTTATTTGAGCAGAGATTAGGGCTCGCAGCAGAATACTGATGAATTATTGAGGCTAAGGCTTAGAATGGCTTTGTGATTTGCCGATAGGCCTCATATGCGATTATAGAAACTGCATTTGCCAGATTATGACTTCTTGAATGTTTCCCGGGCATTGGAATCATATATAGACGATCTTTAAATATATCATAAAATTCATGTGGAAAGCCACTTGATTCATTGCCAAAGATTAAGAACACATTGGGTTCGAATTGAAAATCGTAATAGGGCCTTATTCCTTTGGTGCTGGCAAAAAACATCTGCTGCGGCTGTTCCATTTTTCGAAATTCTAACCAATCATCATATATGGTTTTATCAAGGAACTGCCAATAATCAAGTCCGGCTCGCTTGAGATGTTTTTGATCTAGTAAAAATCCTAGTGGTTTTATTAAAATCAAACGTGCATCCAAACACACACACATGCGCCCGATCGCACCGGTGTTTTGTGGAATCTCTGGTGACAATAACACTATTGTAATTTGACTCTTTTTTTTCATTTTTATCTGATCACAACACTCTAACCTGGATTATGCATAAACTTTCTATTTCGATTCGTTATATCACATGATATAAACGAGTTATAAATATTTTTTGATTCGAAATCGTTTCCACCACGGCGGATTTACAACACTATTCCTGCACGCAAACCATATTCATAACTAAATTATTTTACGCAATCTAATAACTCTCATCATAAAACTTGATGAATAATCCAGGCTAATCCAATTGATGGAGCATTTTCCTTATAAAAGTTTATCGATTTCATTGTTTCAGTTAAAAAAATTCTGATTATTAAAAATTATGGATACCCAATTAAATCCCAAAACTGCGAAATTTAAATATGAATTCTATAATACTATAGGGATTGATGACTGGAATGACTGGAGATGGCAGTTAAAAAAAAGATTACAAACTTCAGAAGATTTTTCGCTTTTTTTAGATTTAACAAGCGATGAAAAAGATTGTTTGGGATCAAATGCCACACGGCTAAATGTCAGTGTAACTCCATATTATGCGAGCTTAATTGATAACAATAATATTCAAGATCCAATAAGGAAAACAGTAATCCCAGTATCGAATGAGCTGCACGTAGATAACGATGCAGAATACCTGGATCCACTAGCAGAGGATTTAAATTCTCCTGTTCCAGGTATCGTCCATAGGTATCCGGACCGGGTATTATTTATCACAACTGATTTTTGTCCGGTATATTGCCGATATTGTACGCGCAGCAGAATTGTAGGCGGAAAGGCAAATTTTGATATTAATCTAAATCAATGGCAAAAAGGTATTGACTATATTTCCCAACATTGTGAAATCAGAGATGTTCTTATATCCGGGGGAGACCCACTTATTTACACGGATACTCAGTTGCAATGGTTGCTGGAACATATTCGGAAGATACCACATGTAGAGATTATTCGCATTGGGACGAAAATTCCTTTTGTACTTCCTCAGCGTATTACTCATGAACTGGTAGAAATGTTAAAGGAATATCATCCAATATACATGAGCTTACATGTTGTGCATCCCAATGAGATCACACTTGAATCATCAAACGCCTGTACATTATTGGCGAATGCAGGTATCCCGTTGGGAAGTCAGACTGTTTTATTAAAGGATGTTAATGATGATGTCTCAACTATGACGGAATTGATGCATAATCTATTGACTATTAGGGTAAAACCCTACTATTTGCTGCAGTGTGATCCTGTTTTTGGAACAAGTCATTTTCGGACAGGCATCGATAAGGGAGTAGAAATTATTCAGGGACTGCGTGGTCATACTTCTGGATATGCCGTTCCACATTATATTATTGACTTACCTGAAGGAGGCGGAAAAGTGTCAATCGACCCAGATTATTTGGATAATCAAAGCGGCAACACATACGAGTTCACAAACTACCAGGGAACAAGTGGTTTCAAGTATGTCGAACCTGAATAATTCTCTATGAATTGATTGACAATGTTCAAAAGCAAACTGTAGATTAAACCATGGATAAAAGCGAAAAAAATATCGATTCGGATCCACTTGAAAATTCGAATATTGATCATGACGATGGCTTTCTTGACGACTATGATGACGATGACTATTCTCCTACGATAATTGAAGGGACTGACAGTGCGAGTCAACCGGAAGAGAAAGATGCTACTTCATCGCCCGCAAATAGCTATGATGACGAAGACGATGACGACTATTCACCCACAATCGTTGAGGGAGCGCAAAGTATCACCTCTTCCCAGAAAACGTCTCAAGATGATAAATCTTCGAACCAATATGAAGATTACGACCCGGATGATGATGATGACTACGCCCCCACAATAATGGAGGATATTGGTACCTCGATCGAAAAAGTAAATGTTAATAAATATGACACGTATGATAAAGATGACGATGATGACGATGATGACGATGACTATGCACCTACGATAATGGAAGAAGCTGGCGATCCTCCAGAAAAAGGAAGTACTAATAAATATGAAGAATATGATAAAGACGATTTTGCTCCAACTATTATGGAGGGTGCAGAGTCACCTAAAAAAGGCAAAAGTGTCAATAAATATGAAGAGATCGATCAAGACGATGATGATTTTTCTGCAACAATAGTCGAAGGAGAATCAGAACCTAAAGACTCTTCAAAAGAAAAATCAGAATTTAAAAGCAGTGCTTCAAAAAGCGCGCGTTCCAAAAGCAGCAGCAGTTTATCTATCAGTAAACTATTACGAAGAACCTCGGTAAAAAGTGGATCTGAAGGAGGGAGCGCTGCCGTTTCAGATCAGGTTAGTCGTGACGAAGATGCCGATAAGTATGACATCGGCAGAGAAATTGCAAAAGGGGGCATGGGGGCAATTCTAAGTGCAAAAGATTTGAATCTTAGAAGGGATGTTGCCATGAAAGTGTTACTTGATGGACAACAAGTGACCCAAAACAGTATATTTCGATTCGTCGAAGAAGCACAGATCACCGGACAACTTGAGCATCCTAGTATCGTGCCAGTATACGAATTTGGCTTAAATGACGATGGCAGCGTTTATTATACCATGAAGCTGGTAAAGGGGGTGACACTTAAAGATATCATAAAAGATATTCGAAAAGGAAAACAAGAAACAATTAAACAATTCCCCCTTACAAGGTTGATAACGATATTTCAAAAGGTCTGTGATGCAATGGCGTTTGCTCATTCAAAGGGCATTATCCATCGCGATTTAAAGCCTGAAAATATCATGGTAGGAGATTTCGGTGAAGTTCTTGTTATGGATTGGGGGTTGGCAAAAATTCTGGAAGAAACTGCAAAAAAAACAGGTGTGTCTTCAGTTCGATCAGAAATTGATACGCTTTCTGATTCTAAAAAGGAAGAATCTTCTTCGATTGAAAATCGTGGTAGCGATAGTTCAGCTAGTGGGCATCCGACATCCACTACCAGTGTTGATTTTGTATTTGATGATGATCCAGCCGAGTCCATGAAAACAATGGATGGTGCCATCATGGGGACGCCTAATTTTATGGCACCAGAGCAGGCATCAGGCCAAAATTCAAAAATAAATAATCTAAGTGATATCTATGCTCTGGGTGGTGTGTTATACAATATTCTTGTGCTTCGAGTTCCTATTTCCGGGAAATCTTTTACTGAGATGATGGTAAATATCGTAAGGGGCAACATTCCTGAACCAACAACATTTAACCAATCGTCACGAAAAAAAAATCATAAAAACAAAAAAATTAAAAAAGATGAAAAAGAAACAAAAAAGATAAATTTTTCACATTGTCCCGGCGGAAAAATACCTGAATCATTATCAGCTGTCACGATGAAAGCTCTTGCTTTGAAGCAGGAAGACAGATATCAGACTGTTCAGGAAATTCAAACAGATATTGAAGCCTTTCAAGGAGGATTTGCAACAAGCGCTGAAGAAGCAAGTTTAGCTAAACAAATGGTTTTATTTGTTAAGCGGCATAAAGCAATCACTGTAATTGTAGCTATCAGTCTTATTGCCTCCATAGTACAGGGTTCCTATTCCATTCGGAAACTAACGATTGCAAAGACCCAGGCGGAATTAGCAAGAGACGAAGCTGAAGATCAAAAAGTTGAAGCCGAGAAGCAAAAAGTTGAAGCTGAGAAGCAAAAAGATGAGGCTGATCTGCAAAAAAATGAAGCTAATGAAGCAAGGAAAAGGGCTGAAATTGCAAGAAAAGAAGCTGAAGTTGCAAGAAAGAATGCCGAGAAACAACGGATAGAAGCTGAAGCTGCAAAGCTAGAGGCAGAAGAGTCATTAAAGAAATTTGAATTAGAGAAAAAAGCTAAGGAAGAAGAAGAAAAAGCCAAAAAACTAGCGGAAAAGAAAACATTAAAAGTAACAAAAACATCAGCACCGGAATTTATAAATAAGAGTCTGGAGTTATCGAAGGAATTAAAATGGAAAGAAGCGATTGAAGCAATCGAAACTGCGTTAAATTATGATCATACGCTAGGCGAAGCTTGGGTTCAGAAAGGGCGGCTGCATTTGGGGGATTTGGAATTTAAGGATGCGTTATACGCATTTTCAAAGAGCGGTAATATTGACTCAAGTAAATTAATAGCGATAACGACTCGGTATAGTGATTTAAAACGAAAAAATAAAGACAAACTGGGGGCCGGAGATTTACGGAATTTAAGCAAAGAGTTAGGTCGCGAGGAAGATTTTATCCTTAGCGATCGAATTTATAACAAGGCGCTCGAAGTTGATAACCGAATACTTTCACAGTTTAATCGGACAAGGTATGAGCTTAAGAAGACCAATCTAGATTTGACAGACATCGCATTTCAGTATTCGATTAGTGATGAAAAAATTAGTCTCGATATTTCGAATAATAAGGAACTCAGAAATATTAAATCTATAGCAGGTTTACCCATTACCCATCTGGATTTGAGTTTCACTCAGATTACGGACTTTAGACATCTTATCGGCATGCCAATTCGAATTCTTCATTTGCCTGCGGTAACATTCAATGAAAATGTTTTGCTTGGAATGCCGCTTGAAGAATTGCATATACATGGAAAACCGCAGCAGGATCTGAAATTCATTAAAAATTTTCCAGATGCTCAGCTACATCTACATTTATACGGATTTGATGAACCCAGTGATTTTGAGCTTGAATTCTTGAAATATGCGCCTATTGAAGAAACCCACTTATACCTACATGGTGATCAGTTCGATGACTTGAACCTTTTCATCGATGTTGCGATGACAAAATTGACCTTAAAGGATACAGCGATAACCGACTTTTCACCGCTCCGATATCACAAATTAGCTTATCTTGATGTTAGCGGCCATAACGTTAAAAATATCAAACCGCTGGAGGATATGCCTTTAAAACACCTGTCTCTCGAAGGAATGCCGATAAGCGATAAGGATATTTCCGTATTAGAAGGTAAAGCTCTAGAGTATTTATCGCTCAAAAACACATCCGTCAAAGACATTGACGTGTTACAGGGAATGCCGCTGGAACATCTCAATATCAGTGGAACTCAAGTAATTGACTTCAGCGTTCTAAAAGGAATGCCGTTAACAGAACTATATATAGAAAAGCTTCCTATTCTGGATATTCGATTACTAAGAGGGTCAGAGTTAACCTCATTATATATGTCCGGAACATATGTGAATGATATCAGGGTATTAAGTGACATGCCTTTGAAAGAGTTGGATATCAGTAATACCAAGGTTACGGACATAAAGGTGCTTTACAGAAAACCATTAAATTTTCTTTCTATCAGCAACACTATTATTTCGGATCTCAGTATTTTGAAAGGGATGCCTCTGAAAGAACTCGATATCAGTAATACACCTGTCGTTGACATTTCTCCAATTGCCGATATGAACTTAACCTATCTGTCATTGGCGAACACTGACGTGAGTGATATACGACCGATCAAGGGTATGCCGGTAAAAGAACTTTCATTGCTGGGCTGCAAAAAGTTAAATGATGTTACACTTCTGGCAGAATGTAACCATTTACAGAAATTGATTTTGCCGGATCATATTCTGGGAATTGCATTTTTACAAAAACATCTGACACTTGAATACTTAAGTGACTCAGGGGATTTACCTTCGTTAAAACAATCAACCACCATTTTCTGGAACAGGTTTAAAGAAAAACAGGGAAAATGAAACTCCTCGGGGCAAGCCCACGAGGTATCTTCTCAATACTTAACTACTCGTCAGTGAAAAGTCCACGGGGGTCCGAGGTTCGATGATATCTTGTTTATCTACAATTGGATTCTTCAGTAATCTGTCAAAAATCTAACTATACAAGCTGTCAAGCAGCTACGCGAAGATGATTTTTGTCAGATCTGA